>DALTWQ010000008.1 GCA_029987025.1 Methanocorpusculum sp.
AAACCTGGATTCCGCAGTTTGAATCGAATCCGAATCCGAATAAGGATAAACTGTACGTAAACGTTGCATTCCCGTATCCGTCGGGTGCAATGCATGTGGGTCACGGCAGAACCTACATCATCCCTGATGTGGTTGCCCGTTTCTGGAGAATGCAGGGTAAGCAGGTCTTATTCCCGATGGCATTCCACGTCACCGGAGCACCGGTCTTAGGTATTGCAAAGCGTATCGCTAAAAAGGATGAGAAGACCTTAAAGCTCTACGGCGGTTTATACCGTGTTCCGTCAGAGACTCTTGAGAAGTTCACCGACCCGGTTACTATTGTCAACTACTTCGCAGATGAATACCAGCGTGTGATGCAGCAGCTCGGTTTATCCATCGACTGGAGACGCCGCTTCACTACGATTATTCCGCAGTACAGCAAGTTCATCGAGTGGCAGTACACCCACGTCTACGGTCAGGGCAAGGTTCAAAAGGGCGAGTATCCGGTCAGATACTGTCCGAACTGTGACCAGCCAGTAGGAGACCACGACCTTCTTGAAGGCGACACTGCAGAAATCATGCACTACGTCTTTGTGATGTTCCAGTTCGGCGAGTTCCAGATTCCGTGTGCAACTCTTCGTCCGGAAACCATTTTCGGTGTCACAAACCTCTGGGCAAACCCGGCAACCCAGTACCTGAAGGCGGAAGTTGACGGCAAAAAGTGGATAATATCATCTGAAGCCGCTGAAAAACTTAAGATGCAGAAGCATGAGGTAAAAGAGCTTGGAACCATCTCCGGTGCTGACTTAATCGATAAGAAGGCAGTCAATATCTACACCGGAAACGAGGTCAGCATCTTACCGGCATCCTTTGTCGACCCGGACATGGGCTCAGGCCTTGTGATGAGCGTCCCGGCCCACGCACCGTTTGACTACATTGCACTCCGCGACCTGCAGCAGCAGGGCAAATACACTGACATCATCCCTGTCCCGCTCGTAGTTGTTCCCGGATACGGCAAGATTCCGGCACAGGAGATTGTTGAGAAGAACAAGATTCCGAACCAGGACGACCCGAAGATGGACGAACTTACGCAGGAGTTATACACTGCAGAGTTCTCCAAGGGTAAGCTCAACGAGAACTGCGGTGCACAGGCAGGCAAGTCCGTCCGCCAGGCACGCGAGGATGTCACAAAAGAGTTTACCGAAAAAGGTTCGATTATCTTCCACGAGATGAGCCAGAAGCGTGTTATCTGCCGCTGCGGCAACCGTGTGTTTGTGAAGATTTTAGATGACCAGTGGTTCATCAACTACGGAGATGCCGAGTGGAAGAAAGAGGTTCACGAGGTTATGCCGAACGTCGAACTTGTTCCGCCGGAGGTTCGTGCAGAGTTCGAGCGCACAATTGACTGGCTCCGCGAGTGGCCGTGCTCCCGCCGTGTGGGTCTTGGAACCCATGTGCCGTGGGACCCGAAGTGGCTTTTCGAACCGCTGTCGGATTCTACCATCTACATGGCATACTATACAATCTCTCACAAGATTGTAAAGATTGCACCCGAAAAACTCACTCCTGCAGTGTTCGATTATGTCTTCCTCGGCAAAGGAAACCCGGCAGAGCTTCCGGTCGATGAAGCAACGGTAAAGGACCTCCGTGCAGAGTTCTTGTACTGGTATCCGTATGATTACCGTTTCAGTGCGAAGGACTTAATTTCGAACCACTTGACTTTCCAGATGTTCCACCACAAGGCAATCTTCCCGGCAGAGCTTCAGCCGAAGGGAATGGTTGTCTTCGGTATGGGACTGTTAAACGGTATGAAGATGTCTTCTTCGAAAGGAAACGTGTTCCTGCTCGAGGATGCGGCAAACGAGTTTGGTGCAGATACGGTCCGTATGTTCCTTGTAGGTTCTGCCGAGCCGTGGCAGGACTTTGACTGGAGAAACGAACTGGTCTTATCTGTGAAGAAGCAGATTGAGCGTATGTGGCAGCTTGTTCTTGATGCAGAGTCTGCAGAAGGAACAACACCTATTGATTCCTGGCTTGTTTCCCGCATGCAGCAGAGAATTGCAGCAGCTACGAAGTGCTTTAAGCAGTTCCAGACCCGTCAGGCGCTTCAGGAGGCATACAACGGTGTTGTCTCCGACCTTGCATGGTACAGAAGACGGCTTGCCGACGGAAAGCCGGGTGCAGTCTTAAAGGATGTTATGTCCGAGTGGATTCGCGTTATGGCTCCGGTTATTCCGTACACTGCAGAAGCTCTCTGGAAGAAGATCGGTCACGAAGGCCTTGTTTCCTTTGCGGAGTGGCCGGCGGTTGATGAGTCCAGGATTAGCAAGTCTGTCGAGATTTCCGAGGAGCTTTTACAGAGAACTGTCGAGGATATCCAGTCCATCTTAAAGCTGGTTCAGATTGATGCAAAGAAGGTTACGCTTATTGTTTCTCCGCAGTGGAAGAAGGAGGTCTTCAGAATCGTCGCATCCGCTGAAGACAAGCGCAATATTGTAAAGTCTGTGATGGCTGAGCAGTCTCTGCGTGAGAAGGGCAAGGATGCATCTGATGCAGCTTTACAGACGGTTAAGCTGGTTCACTCTCTGTCGCCGGCTCTTGTTTCTGCGATTGCCGAGGGCGTTGATGAGATGCCGATTTTCTCTGCGGCTAAAGAGTTCCTGCAGAAGGAATGCGGTCTTGCAGTCGAGATTGTGGCTGCTGAGGAGACCGCTCACCCGAAGGCAAAGTCTGCGTTGCCGTTCAAGCCGGCTATTGTGATTGAGTAAATCACAATTACGGTTTTTTTGTTTTTAATTTTGTTTTTTGTTTGGGCTTTGCCCAATAAATCGAGTCTGCCCAAAAAATAGTTGATTCGCATTTAAATCTATCGGAATTCATTTAAATAAATCCTATGTGTCTGCCCAAAAAATCGCAGTCTGACCTTAATTTTTGGGCAAAGCCTTTTGTTTGAATTCCTGCAGGGTATGCTGACGGTTTCTTTTTGTCAATGCCCACCAGATGAATCAACCCCATCGAGCACAGCATAGAGCGATTCGAATCGCTCTAATCTGCTCTAAATCGCTCAAATTGCTCTAATGTCTGAATAACAGCCATCACGCCGCACCCTCTCATAAGACACCCCATGCACTGACTGCATCATCCCATCATCTATATATCACGCCAAAACCCATAACAAAATATAATGACATACATCACCGGACCTCACACCATATCTGATGCAATAGAGACCTGGAAACAATATCTTGCTGACAAAAATCCCGAAGACGTCTGGTTCTTTGTTGAAAACTCCGCAGCAAAAGACGCCGTACTCCGTGAACTTAAAACACCCGCTCTTGGAAACCATATAACAACCCTCGGCAATTTTGCAGAACAGCTCGTATCCTCACACTGCCCCGAAATAAAATTCCTGACCCTCGACGAACAGCTCATCATCTTCGATACTATAGTAAAGAAATCCCCCTTATCCTCCGGCGGCAAAAAACAGATACCCATATCCTTCATCAACGAACTCATCGGACGATACAATTTCTTCAGACTCCGGGGCATCAGCCTCAAAGAGTTCAAAGACAAATCCGCAAAACACAACATCCTCTCTGACATCTTCTCCGGATACGAAGAACTCTGCGGCAGCACAATGCTTGACAGCACCGGCATCCTCGAAAAAGCAGTCGAGATTCTGAAAATCGAACCTGTCCCGTGCGCAGTCATATACCGCATCCGCCCCGCAAACCCTCTTCTCCAGAAACTCCTCGACGCCGTCAGAGGATACACTGACGAAGAAAAAACCGCTGCAGGGCACAGCACCGTAACCGAGTTCGAATCCCCGGAATACGACATCGCACTCCCGAAAAAACCCTGCGTCTCCATAGAAAGATACCCCACGTCACGCGACGAAGCAGAAGCCGTCCTCGACAAAGCTGCCTCCCTCATCGAAAACGGCGTATCTCCGCAGGATATCCTGCTCCTCTACCCTGGAAGCTCTGATGCAGGAGAACGGATTGCAGACACCATGTCTGATATCTGCTGCCGCTATCCGAAAGAGTATGCACCGCGGGCCGAAGGCGTACCTGAAGCTGAACTCTATCCCATTCAGATATCCTCCTCCGGAAACGGTACAGCACTTTCCTCCCTTCCCGTAATGCAGTGCATCATCTCAGTCCTCTCCGCCGCAGAAAACGAGTTCCCCTTAGAAGATCTCCAGACCATCATCTCATCCCCGTACTTCACCGCCGCAGGACACTTCGCCTGCGAAACTGAAAACAGATACCTGAAACTCACCCCCGGACTCCTGGCGCAGATATCAGTCATTGCAGGCGTCCGTGAAAAGAAATACGAATGGCTCGGCATCGAAAAGAAACTCACCGGCAAAAACAAAGAAGGCGTCGAAGAAATCCGCCCCATGTTCAAAGACCGGTTTGCCGCATTCTTCGCAAACATCGAGCCGCTTATCAGCTGGATTGAGTCGGTCAGAGGAGGCTCCGCAAAACACACCTTCAGCGAGTGGAGCGCCCTCTTAAAAGACTGGATATCATCCTCCGGCTGGATTGAACGAAGCTCCCCGGAAAAAGTGAAGGACTACCTTTTCAGATACCTGGACACCATCTCGCAGAAACCCGCAGGAGAAACAAAAGTCTCATTTTCGGAGTTCACCCGCCACATCCGCCACTTCGCCGCAAAGAAACGGATAAACACCGCAGGCGCAGACAAAAACTCCTGCATCAGAGCTGCAAAAATCAGAAACGCAGGAAACCTTTCTGCAAAACACGTCTTCATAATGGGACTCTCTGCAGATACGCTTCCCAACATCATGCAGACCTTATCCCCGTTCACCGTCGAAGAAACCATGGAACTCTGCCCTGCTCTCTGGGAAACGCAGGAAAAACTTGAGCGGGAAAACTTCGCCGCAGCACTGCAGACCGCAGAAGAGACCCTGCATCTATCCTGCGCAGAAACAGGCGCAGCACGGCGGCTTGTACCATCTCCCTACCTGACAAAACTCGGAAAACTCACAGACATCACAAAACCGGAAATAACGCACTCGAAATGGCACGGTCAGATAACCGCAGGTAAACGGCTTACTGCCGCAGAACGCGGCAAAGACTCTCCTGCAGAACTTGCAGGCATCGCTGACGCAAAATCCTTATGCCTCCGCATCACCAGAGAGCTCGCACCTGGACTCTACGACCCTTCATTTTCGAAAGCGCCTGAAGATGATTCTATAACCATAAACGAAGACGCAGATGAACTGACGCAGGAAAACCCGCTCTCATACAGCGAAAAAGACGCCGCCGCCCTGCAGCCGCAGTTCGGTGCGGCATACAAATCCGCATCATTTTCCCCGACGACGCTTGAGGCATACAATACCTGTCCGTACAAGTGGTTCTTAAAACACCACATGAACCTCTACAGCGCAGGAGAAGCGCTTGCAGAGCACTCGCTTACCGGAACCGTGGTTCACGATGCCCTGCAGGAGTTCATCGAAAAGCATCATGACCTCTTAACCGAAGAGAAAAAAGAGGATGCATACAGCACCTTAAAAGAAATTGTCTCGCAGAAATTTGCTGAGTATCCGTTAGGCACTCCTTCGTGGGAGGCATCAAAACAGAAGTTCCTGGATGAACGGGTGCCGGAGATAAATATTCTGCGGCAGTTCATCAATGATGAAATCGAGAGGGCAGGGACCTGGGATACTGATAAAAAGTATCTCGAGATGGAACTCAAAACGGAAATATCCCGCAATGACAAGAAACTCAGAATCTACGGCAAAGCAGACAGAGTCTTAAGAAACGGAGACGGGATTACTATAATTGATTACAAGACCGGGTCATCTTTTGCAAAGAAGGAAATGAAAGAAAAACTTCTGCAGATTCCGCTCTACCTGGAAGCGTGCAGAACACAGCTTTCTAAAGCAGAGGGCTGCGGGGTAAAACCTGCAGACGGCTACTATCTGCAGATGAAACCCGGAGACTACAAACATGTCTCCATCTATGATGAGAGCGGCAAGAGCAAAGAGGTCAGCAAAGCCGAGACCGAAGCCGCGTTTAAAAAAGTCTATGAAGATGTGCTGGACAGAGCCTTCGAAATCGCAGATGAGATGAAACAGGGCATCTGCACTCCTCCCGGGGAATGTAAGGACCCCTACTGTGAGTATGCCTCTATCTGCAGAAGAACAGTTGAAAAGGAGCGTGACTGAACATGCCTGAACTTACATCCGCACAGAAACAGGCGCTTGATATCTCACACCGCCGCTGCTGTGTAACAGCCTCTGCCGGAACCGGAAAAACCTTTGTTCTGACGCAAAGATACATCGCACATCTCAAAGCAGGCGCTGCCGCAGGCGAGATACTATGCCTTACCTTCACCGAAAAAGCGGCTGCCGAGATGCGGGAAAAGATTGAACGCGAGGTGAAAAAAACCCTCGATGACGCAGATGAAAAGATGGCTGCAGGAGTCCCTGCAGAACTTTCGGATGCCGAGTACGGCAATCTGAAAGCTGCCCTCAAAGATATTCACCGCTGCACCATAAGCACCTTCCATGGATTCTGCTCCTCGGTTCTAAAGGAGTTTCCGATTGAATCGCAGACCCCGCTCGGCTATGCAGTCATGGATGAACTTGCCGAACAGGAGTTTGTGGCAAACACCATAGAAGACACGCTTGAGCATCCGGATACAGAGTTATGGAAGGATACTGTTCTCCTCTACTCTGTATTCAGTGCGAATGAGGTTCCAAAACTCATCATCCGGCTTCTTGGAAAACTGAACGTCTGCCCGGAGTGGTTTGAAAACCTGCGGACCGAAGAAGGCCGGGAGATGATTTACCGTACCTGGGTAAAACTCTGTGCAGATAAAGTACTTGAGTCTGCAGTCTCTCTTCGTGAAGACCCTGATGTTGAAGTGCTTATGGATGACTTTGCAGTAAACAGTGAGAAATATCTCCCGGAAGCAAAGGATATCAGAGCGGCTTATGACAGACTCCGGCAGGCGGAAACTGATGAGGATATGATAAGCGCTGCAGATGAGCTGATTGCTGTTGAGTTCTCTTTTAAGAAATACAACAGCAAAATAAGCAAAGATGTCCGTGCCCAGTTCAATAAATCCCGCACAGAATTGATGGAGTTCATCCCGTCATACCGGTTCCTGAAACGCGGTATCAGCGACCCGCACACACAGCTCATGCTTTCTGTAATGAAGGCCTTGTACGAAATCACTGCCGCCGTATCAGGAAAAGTTGAGGCAAAGAAAACTTCCGCCGGATACCTGAGTTTTGATGACCTGATCAATTCTGCAAAGGAACTCCTCAAAGATGAAAAAATCTGTGCGGTCCTTGCAAAACGGTACAAATACGTCTTAGTCGACGAAGTGCAGGACAACGACACGCTTCTTACTGACATCATCAACAGTCTTGCCGGCGGAGATGACAGCCTCTTCATCGTGGGCGATATGAAACAGTCCATCTACCGGTTCAGAGGCGCAGACCCTGAGTGTGTGCAGAACGAACTCTTCAGTACATTCCCCGAAGACGGATGGGTAACCCTGGATACAAACTTCCGCACCGTAAAGCCGCTGATTGACGCAGTAAATGCGCTGTTTACCTGCCTCTATCCGGAAGGAAACGATGAACACATCCCCTACGAACCGGTAAAAGCGCACCGCTGTGCTTACCCTGAAACAGAAGGTGCTGCCGGAACACTCACGCTTCTCCGGTGCGAAGGAACCGCTGATAAGGAAGCAGACCTGCTCGCCCGCTGGATTGGAAAATGTGTAGAAGACGGAAATCTCCTGGTCGAAGACGGAAGCGGCTGGCATCCCGCACAGTACCGCGACATTGCGGTTCTGGTGCGAAAGAAAGGCGACGGCGGGAGAGTGAAAAAAGCGCTTGAAGTGCTCGGCATTCCCTGCCATGACTGCAGCGGCGATAAAATGTACACAAGCGTGGAGATACGCGACCTGCTCTCAGTCATCCGTGCGGCAGTCTGTCATGAAGATGACAAAGCGCTCTATGCCGCACTGAAATCCCCGTACTTCGGCATCACCGATGCAGAACTCGCCTTCGCTGCATACAGTACAGACAGGTATCCGGATAACCTCTGGAGACGCCTGAACTCGTTCCTATCTGCCGGAGAAAATCTTCCGAACTGGGTACAAAAGAGCAGTGAAGATATTGCCGGATTTGTTCCGGACTGCAGAGCGCATCTGATACAAGCCCTGTCGCTTTTGGAGCTTTTCGCCCGCACCGCAGTATCAGATACCCTGCCGCATTTTATCCGCCTCATCTATGAAACAACGGGCATCGCATCAGTCTATGCAGCACTGCCGGACGGCTCTGATGCTCTCGGAAATCTGCGTCAGTTCCTCGCAGCAGCAGACCGCATCTCCGCGGAACGCGGGGCATCTGTCTATGAATTCCTGCGTATCATCGACACCTGCATTGAAAAGAAGATTGACAGCGACGGCCCTTCAGACAGCGGTGATGTATCTGAAGAAAACCGTGTGCAGATTATGACCTATCATGTATCAAAAGGACTTGAGTTCCCGGTCGTCGCACTGTACCGCACCGGAGAAAAGTACAATGACATGATTAAGGATCTGATGACGGATGAAAAGTACGGCGCAGGTCACTCCGCGCTGAAGTATCCGGGAGATGAAAAATCCCCGTTCCTGTTCCTGCAGAAGCTCATTGTCAGCAAAGAGCGTCCGGTATCCCTGCGTGAGGAAAAACGTCTGTTCTACGTCGGCATGACCCGCGCACGCGACCATCTGGTGCTGACCAGTAAGAAAGACGGAAGCGAAGAGTCATATATGGAGTTGTTCTCCAAAGGCAGAGATAATCTCGAAGGTATGACAAAGGTGCTCGGAGATGTCGACTGGACGCCTGATATTACATCCCTGCAGGCGGTCTTTGACAACGACTGGTGCTGTGTCTCCTCCGCAGACGAAGAGGAACGCGGCGTCCTTCTCGCTGACATCTCACGCGAACTTACGGAAACAAAAGAGGAACGCACCGCACGCTATGAAGAAGAGAAAAAACGTCTGCAGGAAGCAAAGAGAATACAGGAGAACATTCTCCGCGGACTCTGCATCCATGAGATTTTCGAGGGAAAGAATCCCGAAGAAACCTGCAGAAAGTACGGCTGCGAAGAGGAACAGAAAAAGTTCGAGGCTGCGCTGAAATACTTCAGGGAGTCAGACCTTCTGCAGAATGCTTTAGAGCAGATTCATGAACTGCCGCTTACAACAGCAGACGGCGGGTACCGACGTGCAGATCTGTTTGTGAAGTATACGAATGGTACGTATGCAATATTTGATTACAAGAGTAGCGCTTCCGCTTCAGTGGATGCTCTTCTGAGGGAGAAATATACCGCACAGCTTACTGAGTACTCGGATATTTTAAGTGCGGTCTATCAGACAAAAGAGAAGATTCCTGCGTATCTGTATTATACAGGCGACAGGATGTTTGTACGGGTTGTGTGAAGGTTTTTTAATCTTTTTTTCAGCGGTTGTTTTTTTGGGTAATCTTATCTGGAATACATACGGTTTCATCAACAGTGCCCACTGACCAAAACAACCGTCAATAGTAAAAAATAGAGGGGGTCTTTGAATCGAATTATTCTTCCTTATCCTCGGCCTCTTCCTTCTTCACCCGCGCAACCGGAATCCTGTCATCTCTGGCATCTCCGATGAAGTTCTTGGCAACAATATAACACTCAGTACTTCCGCGTCTTGTTGCAACAGACCTTATGACACGGACCGAGTAGAACTTCTCCTTAACCAGATCGACAAGCTCATTGAAGTCGGTTCCCTGGAATGATTTCATCACCAGGTTTCCGCCCTGCTTCAGTAGAGATGCCGCAAAGTTCAGCGCTGCCTCATTGAGCGCCATAACCCGTGCCTGGTCGTAGGCTTTAGCGCCTGAAAGGTGCGGTGATGCATCGCAGACCACTACATTTACCGAAGGCATTGCCGCGCGGATTTTATCCTGGATCTCAGGAGTTGTAAAATCCCCCATGAAGGTGATTGTTCCTTCAAGGGGGGCTATCGGATTTAAGTCGACGCCGCAGAGCTGCCCGTCGGTAAGGGTTCGTAAGACCTGCAGCCAGCTTCCCGGTGCCGAGCCTAAATCTACCACATTGTCGGTTCTCCGTATGATATTGAAGCGGGTGTTGATATCGAGCAGCTTATATGCCGAGCGTGCCCTGAATCCTTCCTTGACGGATTTCCGGTAAACTGCATCGCGAGTCCATTGTGATCCCATATTTTCCTCCTGATTTTTCTCTTAGATACTCTTATGAGAAATAGTATTTATTACCTTGTATGAGAAAACATATAAATATAGTTTTAACTTTGCCGCGCTAATACATAAGTAACAGCCGGAAAAGAGGAACGCACAATGTTACAGGCAACAATCAAAGCAGATATATTCAGAGAAACCATTGAAGCAATCTCAGCACTGGTAAACGAATGCCGTCTTCACCTTGACGCAAACGGTATCAGAACAATTACTGTTGATACATCCAATGTTGCAATGGTCTCACTCGAACTTTCCGCAGATGCATTTGAAAGCTACAGTTTCACCGGAGAGGCAGCAGAACTCGGTCTCGACATCGAAAAGATTCGTTCCATGATGGGACTTATCGGAAAAGAAGACGTCTCTCTTGACCTTGACGATACCGGAAAGAAGATGAAACTCACCTTCGGCGGATATGAATACTCCTTAACTCTTCTTGACACAAAGACCATCAGAAAGGACCCGAACACCCCGAATCTGAATCTTCCGGCAGTCTTCGAGGTTGCAGGCTCCACCTTCAACGATGCAGTCAAGGCGGCATCCATGGTTTCCGACAAACTTGCACTCTCCGTCTCCGCAGAGACCAAGGTCTTTACGATGAACGCAGAAGGCGACTCTGATAAAATCAAGCGTGAGTTATCCGGCGACGATGTCACGTACTCTGCATGCGATAATGCGCGGTCTCTCTTCTCTCTCGACTACTTAAAAGACATGGGACGTGCAATCTCCCGTGCCGAGAAGGTTCAGATTAAGCTCGGAAACGATCACCCGGTTCAGTTTGCGTTCTCCTACGCAGAAGGCAAGGGCAATATCGGTTATCTTCTTGCTCCGAGAATTGAGGCTGATTAATCCGGAATATGCCTGCTGTTGAACTGCGGGACTTACTACATTACCCTTTTTTACCTGAAGCACAGAAGGTTTTAGCTTCCCGCGGTATTTCTGTTGATTCGCTGACGAAGACGGAGTCCGGCCGCGGATATCTTGAAAAGGCAGCATCCCGTGTGATGTATGCAATCGACGGAAAAGAACTGTATCCGTCAGATACATCAGGCGACAATATTTCAGATATTATTACGTATGTTTTAGCGCGTATTCTTGTCTCGTGCGTGAAGGATAAGCAGACGATTCAGCGGTTTGTAAATGCTGAGGCAAAGCGTGTGTATTCTGCTCTTTCCTCCGAGCAGAATATCTCTTTGAAGCAGCGTGTCTGTACTGAGTTCGGTATTTCTGTTGATACAAAAAAGCTCACGGTAATTCAGTATGTTGAGATGTGCTGCGGTATCCGTGATGCAAAATGGCGCCTGATTAACCGGGATGTTGTTGACGGATACGTTCCTGTCTCATCAGATGAGCTGGAGATTCTTCTGTGCGAAAAGATTAAGAATCATCTGAGCTCTTCGCTTCCTCTTGCGGTTCCGGCGTCTCTTGAGCGGGATTTTCAGCCGTGGACCGAGAAGATTTCCGCGAAGGTGAAGGAGCGGACCCTGGAAGAATTCGGCACAATTGAAGAGACTGCGTTTCCCCCCTGTATCCAGACGCTTATCGAGGCGGCCGCTGCGGGTTCGAATATTGTGCACTCCGGGCGGTTTGCTCTTGTTACGTTCCTGCACACAGTGGGAATGAGTGAAGACCAGATTGAGGGGATTTTTGCCCGCAGCCCGAATTATAATGCGGATATGACTGAGTATCAGGTAAATCATATTCTGACGCATGAGTATGATTCGATGTCGTGCGCTACAATGCAGACGCACGGGGTATGTTCGCACAAAAATGATAAATGCGCGAAGGTGAATCATCCGCTGTCATATTACCGGAATGCAAAACGCTTGGCCGAACGAAAGCGGCTCGCTGAGGAACGCCGTGCAGCACGTGAGGCTGCTGCAGCGGAAGCGAAGGCGAAAGCGGCTGAGGGTGCTGATGCGAAGACGGCTGAAGCGGAGAATGGTTCTGCGCCCGCTTCTTCTGAAGAGAAAAAATAATTCTGTTTTTTGTTTTGAAATTCTTTTGGCTTACGGGAATAAACACACGCCTTTGGCTGAGGTAAAAAAGTAAGAAAAATTATAATATCTTCTGGGTGAAGGCAACCTGTCCGGAAATCTTGGTGATTCTGATTTTTACCTTCGAACCCACTTTTACGCCGGAGACGTAGAGGATGAACTTGCCGACATGAGCAACCCCGTCCCCTTTCTTGCTGATAGAGTCAATCGTGACCTCCATCTCCTTTCCTTCCTCGACAGC
The DNA here is from genome assembly GCA_029987025.1 of Methanocorpusculum sp. Taxonomy (GTDB): domain Archaea; phylum Halobacteriota; class Methanomicrobia; order Methanomicrobiales; family Methanocorpusculaceae; genus Methanocorpusculum. The sequence goes on from DALTWQ010000008.1 coordinate 12,506, forward strand.
GCCCACGGAAGATACTGCCTTTGCAGCTCCTTTCCGCCGCTTAATCGGACGCTTTGAACCGCAGGCTTCGCAGAGGAGCATTAAAACACGGTCTTCCTTGATGAGTTTCGTATCCGGTCTTCCGCACTCGGAGCAGATGACATAATCTCCCACATATTCTTCAACAATATTGGCAAACTGTTCCGGCTCGAACTTACCGTTGAATACTGCGCGGGTACCGTTGATTTTTGCTGCAGTACCTAACTCTCCGCTGATGTATTTTAAGAGGTGGGCATCTTCACGGTTCAGTTTTTCTGCTATCTCTGCAAAGTTTTCCAGAACCGTGGTCTTGCCTTCCAGGTAAACACGTGTCTTTGGAACACTGAAACGTTCACCGGAGTCGGTCGGTTCCTCCATTCCGTCATATGCAGCATTCAGCATATCTTCGTATGACTGTACCATAATAGAATATCATTTGGTTTGAGAAGGGATAAAGTACGTGGATGGATACGTGTGAAAAAATCAGGAAACGGTTTCAAAAGAATATCAGTACTTATGATGAGTGTTTCGAAAGCAGAATCAAAAATAAAAAATATTGAATGTATCAGTTTCCGAACTTTGCCCAACTCTTTTCGATTGCCTCGATTGCCGGGAGTTTCTTGCCTGTCAGGAACTCAATGCATGCGCCGCCGCCGGTTGAAAGGTGGGAGTATTCGGATGCAAGTCCGAGCTTTTCAATAACAGCTGCAGTGTGACCTCCGCCGCAGACGGTAAACTCGGCATTTGCTGCAGCGTGGAGAACCTCGAAGGTTCCTGCTGCAAAGTTTGCATCCTCAAACACACCGGCAGGTCCGTTCATAACAACCGTTCCTGCATTCTTTAACACATCTGAAATAACACCAATCGATTCAGAACCCATGTCCATAACCGGGCAGTTCTTCGGAACCGCGGTAACCGGATACTCGCGGCGCTCGTCGTTTTCTTTGACCGCAACAAACTCCGGAAGAACAACTCTGTCGCCGAACTTTTCGAGAATGCGTTTTGCATGCTCTACTTCATTGTCATAGCCTAAGGTGTGGATAAGACTCTTTGACGGTTCTCCGATGTCGATGCCTTTTGCAAGATAGAATGCATTTGCAACAACACCAATTATAATCGCTTTGTCTGCAGTTTTGTTTGCAAGAACGTTTTCTGCAACAGCCATGGAGTCATCGAGTTTTGTTCCGCCGAGCACGAAAGTAACCGGCTTGGGGGCGGAGGTAAAGACCTTTGAAAGCATCTTTACTTCCTTTTCCATTAAAAGACCGGCAACGGTTTTCATTGCGAACGGGAGGCCGGTAATGGAGGGCTGGGAGCGGTGGGCAGTTCCGAATGCATCATAGACAAATAAATCTGCCATCGAAGCGAGTTTGCGGACGATATGGGTCTTTGCCCCCTCTTCGGCGGGCAGAGATAAGTTTTCTTCGCTTGAGAATCTGGTGTTTTCAAGAAGGATTACATCGCCCGGATGTGCTTCGCGGATAGCGTGCTTTGCGCAGCTTCCGAAGATGTCATCAACATAGTTTACCGGCATTCCAAGCAGACTTTCCAGTTTATCTGCGTGGGCTGCAAGCGTGGTGAAGTCCTTCTTGCCCGGGCGGCTCTGGTGCGCGAGAACAACAACTTTTGCATCTTCGAGTGCCTGGATGGTGGGGACGTGTTCACGGAATCGCTTGTCATCGAGAATGGTATTTGAGGATGGGTCGATAGGACTATTGAAGTCAACTCTGACGAGAACGGTTTTTCCCCGTGTCTCAACATCCTCCAGAGTTCCGAAGGTCATATGTACTTATTCTCTTAGTGTTATAACTACATAAATTCAATGAGTTGATGAGGAGGAAAGAATCAGAACTCCCACAGCCACCCGTCTTTTTTAAGCACCGCTTCCGCCTTCTCATATTCAGGCATCAGCCGCTTTACTTCAGCCCAGAAACCTGCCTGATGATTTCTGTGCTTTAAGTGCGCCACCTCATGCACAATCAGATACTCCGCCGCGAACTGCGGTGCAAGCATCATCTTGACATTAATAATAATCCCGGTTTTCGGCGTGCAGCACCCCCACTTCCGCTCCTGAACACGTACTCTGAGTGCTGGTACGGCAACCCCGCACTGCTTCGCATACTTTTCTGCGAACGGCTTTAGAACTGCCGTCCCCTCTCTTCTGAACAGATAAATCACTGCGGCCCTGCAGGCATCTTCTGCTTCATCATCCGAAAAATCCGCGGGAACAGTCAGCACCAGTTCATCGCCGGAAAATGATGCGCGGACCGTGCTGCCCGCCTTGCGGCGGATTGTATATGTTCTGCCGAAGAAGGGAATTATCTCTCCTTCAGCATATTTCCGGTGCGGAACTTCACGCGCGCTGAATCTCTCCGTATGCTTTGCAATCCATGCGGCTTTTGTCTGCGCGAAAGCGAGCGCTTCTTCGAGCGGATAGCCTGCAGGCATCCTGAGAAGCACCGTACCGTCCGTTTTTACCGTGATTCCGACGGTGCGGCGCTTCGCAGACCAGACCGGGGTTATCTGGTACTCGCGTCCTTCGAAGAAAACGCATTCTGCACGTTCCATACGTGAAACATTATCTCTTTTCCATGCGAATATAATTAACTGCAATGAAAGAGACTTCGCTCCTGAAACGGATTCTGAAATGGCTTTTCGGAGCGGAGCCGAAAGTTCACGCGATAGAACATGACCTCTTAGTTCAGCTTCTTGAGATGGGAAAGTCCTCGGTGCCGAATGAGTACATGGTGCTCTTAAGCGCTGAAAACGGGGTCATCAACATGACCTACCAACTGCCGGGTTCCGGTGCAGGAGAAGATGCCTCATATATCTTAATGGATATGAAGCCTCTCGGGATGTCTTACGTCGGAACTGCACACAGTCATCCGGGCGGTGTTATTATGCCTTCGGATACGGATTATGCGACCTTCGCTGAAACGGGTCAGGTTCATATCATAGTGGGTGAACCTTTCGATGAGTATTCATGGCGGGCATTTAACCGCGATGGAAAACAGATAAAACTGGATATTGTATACCATGAAACGTATAGTAGCAACAGGAACCTTTGATATACTGCACCCCGGACACGTCTACTTCCTTTCCGAGTCACGCAAACTTGGAGATGAACTCTGGGTAATCGTCTCCCGTGAAAAAAATATAAAACACAAACCAGTCCCGGTCGTCTCTGAAGAACAGCGGCTTATTATGGTTCAGAGCCTGAAATGTGTCGACCATGCAGTCTTAGGCGATGAACAGGATATGTTTAAACCAATCAGGGAAATCAATCCGGATATCATTACCCTCGGATACAACCAGTACTTTGACGACAATAAACTCCGCGCCCAGCTTGCAGAGCGCGGCATACACACCGAAGTTGTACGGATTCCTGCCTATACAGGCTCTAAATTTACCTCAAGCAGTCAGATAGTTGATGAAACAATCCGGAGGAGAGGAAATGCGGAAAAACACGCTTGAAGAAGAGATTGCAAAACTGACCGCGATGGCCCGCGGGTTCGGAGGGGATGCTGCCGCAATTCCTGTCTCATCAGTTGTTACCGGCGAATGGGTCAGAATGAAATGTTATTTCGGCTGCAAAGGGTTCGGCAGACGGTTCGGCTGTCCGCCGTACTCTCCGACACCGGAACAGACCGCAAAAGTGCTGTCTGAATTTACCACTGCTCTTCTTATCAGATTCGACGGAGATGTTGGAGAACCTGATTTGAAGCGGTATGTTTCGCACGAAACAACGCACCATGTGCAGAAGATGTCGCATGAGATGGAAAAAACCGCCTTCGAAGACGGCTTCTATAAAGTGCTCTGCTACACAGGACACCAGTGCGGCTGGTGTGCATCCTGCGCCGCAAAAGAGCCGGGAGCAAAGGAAACTGACTGCCGTTTCCGCAACAAAATGCGTCCATCGATGGAAGCATCCGGTATTGATGTCTATGCAACCTGCAAAGCTGCAGGCTGGGAGTTGGATGTTATCAAGTGCAGTGAACGTGAAGAAGGCGGACTTAAATTGGAGCATCCTATGACAACTGTGATGATGCTTCTTCTGGAGTGATACAATGGCGAACAGAAGACCTCAGAAAAATTCTCCTTTTTTAGCGCCGGTCCCGTTTTACTGGTGTGATGAATGCCACGCACCGGTGATGGGAAAAGTATGCGCCTGCGGAAAAGAGACGCGGCCGGTATCAACAACTCCGCCCGGCGATGTCCGCCCTGCGTTCGAGCGCGACAGAAATCTCGTAAACCGCATTTTCGAGGAGTTCTTCGGCGTACCGCTTATTCCGGAGAACCAGATTGCGATTCTAAACAAAGTCCCTGATGAAGACCGGATGGAAGAGATTATTCTTGGAGGCGCCGTGGTGTGTGCAATCCGCTACCTTCCTGCAGAAGAGCGCTGGGAAGTTCTTCCGCGCGAAGCAGCAGCATCTGTGGTGACGCCTGTCAAACGTGTCATCCGCGTCACTGATGAGGCTGCCGGATTTATTAAAGAGGGAAGCAGTGTTCTTATGCCGGGGGTAACTTTTGTGTCCTCTGAAATCGAGGAAGGCGACCCTGTCTTTGTCATGAGCGAGTCAGGCGAATGTGTTGCAGTAGGGCGCGCCAAGATGTCTGCAGCAGAAGCCGCTGCAGCCGAGCGCGGTCAGCTGGTCAGGACCCGCAGAACGCAGAAGCCGGTAATTGATGTGAATCCGTCCTCGTGGGATGGAGCCATTGCCGCGAATGAAAAAATCCTGGACCTCTATGAATCAAAATCAATCGAGTTCATCCGCGACGTGATGGAGAAAAATCCGGATGTTGTGCCGACCATCTCCTACTCCGGCGGAAAAGACAGTCTGGTAACGCTTCTTATCACTCTCAAGGCAGGGCTCAAACTTCCGATGATTTTCGCAGACACGGGACTTGAGTTTCCGGAAACGATTGAAAACGTTCATCAGGTCGCAGAAAAGTACGGACTTGAACTCTACACGGAATCAGGCGAAGAAAATTTCTGGCGCGAGTTTGAGGTAAACGGTCCGCCGGCGGTTGATTACCGCTGGTGCTGCCGCGTCTGCAAGTTAGCGCCGGTTAAATGCCTGATTGAAAAAACATGGGGGGATGCTCTTTCTTTCATCGGTCAGCGCAAGTTTGAGTCGGCAAAACGTCTGCAGAGCCCGCGTGTGTGGCGGAACAAAAATGTGCTCTGCCAGATATCTGCAGCCCCCATTCAGCACTGGACAGCGATGCATGACTGGCTTTATCTCTTCCGCGAAAAAGCACCGTACAACCCGCTCTATGAAATCGGACTTGACCGCATAGGATGCTTTATGTGTCCTTCATCAGACGTTTCATGTATGAAAGATATTGCAGCACGGTATCCTGAGATGTGGAAGATGTGGGAAGAAAAAGTCCGTGCGTGGGGTAAATCCAACGGCAAACCTGCCGAATGGGCTGAAAAGCATCAGTGGAGAATCCGCGAGGTAAACGCGGAAGACGCGGACACCGACGGGCATTACTGAGAACGAAGGTCTCTTCTCTTTATTTACTCTGCTCAAAGTTTATTGCCTTATATATCCAATATATATGTACCGCCGAAGCCGACCGCTTCGGAAACACACTTATCACCGCCTTATGACCCCCAGTAGAAGAAACAACAGTTCCTCTTTTGCAAATCGTGAGAACACCCGCCGCATCGAAGAACTTGACCGGAAACTCTCAGACCTCGGTATCAAAATCAAGGATGAGGATTCCAGAAAAGTAACCGACGAAGTGTTTGATGAAGTAACCCTTCTTTCGCTCTACAAACTCGTGCACAAAAAAGTCATCTCCTCGCTTGGAGGATCTATCTCCTCCGGAAAAGAGGCAAACGTCTTTTTAGCAGGAAGATGTGAGGATGCAGAAACTGCAGATTCAGAATCAGAACCTGTTCTTGTTGACGCAGCAGTGAAAATCTACCGCATCAGAACAGGGAACTTCACCCGCATGAGTGAGTACATTGTGGGAGATCCGAGGTTTTCCAGTATCAGACACACCCACAAGGACATGATATTTGCCTGGACGAAAAAAGAGTTCAGCAACTTATCCCGCGCACGCGAGGCAGGACTTACCGTCCCGCAGCCGTATGCATTTGACAGAAATATCCTTGTAATGGAGTTTATGGGAGAAAACGGCATCGCATACCCGCAGATGCGCCAGATTCTTCCTGCCTCTCCGGAAGAGACGTATAATGAAGCCTTAGGCATCATAACCGACCTCTACCGGAAAGCAAAACTTGTACACGGCGACTTATCCGAGTACAACATCTTAACAGGACCTGACGGCCTCATTCTCATCGACATGGCACAGGCAGTAACGCTCGAACACCCGCGGGCATACAACTTCCTTTTCAGAGATATTGCAAACATCAACCGGTTCTTTGAAAAGAAGTGTACCGTCCGTGACCCGCATGAAATCTTCCGCGAAATTGTAGGGGAAGAGTTCTTCGAACTGTAAGGAAACAGGCGTAAATCATACCAATCACATCAGAAATACAGGCAGAAATACCATGACACAGGAAGTAAAAATCCCCAATGACAGAATAGGCGCAATTATCGGAAAAGGCGGGGAGACCAGACGCCGCCTCGAAAAAGCCTTAAACATAGTCCTCGACGTCGACAGCCAGACAGGACTTGTATCGATGACAAATGAAGAAGATACTCTCGCAGAAATCCGCTCGATGGAAGTAATCAAAGCAATAGGCCGCGGTTTTTCACCCTCACGCGCCAGAAAACTTCTCGAAGACGATGAGATGATTCTGGATATCATCGATATCTCGGATGTTGCAGACACGCCTGAAAAACTCGCGCGCATCAGAGGACGAATCATCGGAAAAGAAGGAAAGGCTCGCGAACAGATTGAAAATATGACCGGCGTTTCCATTTCGGTCTATGGAAAGACCGTTTCAATCATTGGAATGCCTGACCAGGCAGGCGATGCGCACACGGCAATTTCCATGCTTATCAGCGGTTCCGAGCATAACACGGTCTTCAATTATCTTGACCGGAAGCGTAAAGAAGCCAAGATGAACATGATGACGTATTACTACTGATGTCACCACTCGGAATCCATATATGCAGGGTGCAGATTCTGCATTGTTCCACTCGCAACCAAGGGGTTAGCCCAAACTGAGCGTATTTCATGAAAATAGACTCATTACCGATTCCAAATCGCCTGCGCGACTCATATCTCGGACTTGGGATAACTGAACTCTATCCTCCGCAGGAGGCGTGCGTAAAAGCCGGTTTATTTGAGCGGAAAAACATTTTGGCGGCAATTCCGACCGCTTCCGGCAAAACGCTCATCGCAGAGACGGCTATGCAGAAGGAGATTTCCAGTGGAGGAAAATGTCTCTATATTGTCCCCTTAAAAGCGCTTGCTTCTGAGAAGTATGATGACTTCTCCGGAAAGGGTGTTTCTGTGGGTATTGCAACAGGCGACCCTGACCAGCGCGATGAGTATCTCGGAAAATATGACATCATTGTTGCCACCTCGGAAAAGACGGATTCTCTTCTGAGAAACAAAGCCGAATGGCTGAAACGGGTTTCACTCCTGGTCGTCGATGAAATTCATCTGATAGGTGATGAATCGCGCGGCGCAACACTCGAGATGGTGATAGCCAAACTCAGATATCAGAATCCGAAGCTGCAGATAATCGGACTGTCTGCTACGATGGGAAATCCCGAAGAGCTTGCGAAATGGCTGGATGCGGAGCTCATCACCAGCGAATGGCGTCCGGTTGACCTTCGCGAAGGTGTTTTCTATAACGGAAGAATCAGATTCCATGATGCGGAGCGCGTTGTCCCTCCTGTAAAAAAGGATGAAGACATCAATCTCCTGTTAGATACGGTTGATGAAGGAGGTCAGTGTCTTGTGTTTGTTTCATCCCGCCGCTCGGCAGAAGCGTATGCCAAGCGTGCTGCAGGCGCACTGAAGCGTTCGTCTCCTGCGCTCGATTCCTATGCGGATAGGATTGCAAAAGCGGATGCGACTGCGTCGGGCAAAGTTTTAAGCGACGCAGTCCGGAAAGGTGCTGCATTCCATCATGCAGGTCTTCCCCGCGAAGCACGCGCGGCAGTTGAAGAGGGATTCAGGAAAGGAGATATTCTTGTAATTTCCTCGACACCCACGTTAGCCGCAGGCCTGAATCTTCCGGCCCGCAGGGTTATTGTGCGGGATTATCAGCGCTATGATGCGCAGACGGGTATGAATAAGATTCCTGTCATGGAGTACCGCCAGATGGCAGGACGTGCAGGAAGGCCGCGGCTTGATCCGTACGGTGAAGCGGTTCTGATTGCAAAAGATGAATCCCGTGTTGATGAACTCTTTGAAGAGTTCATAGATGCCCCTGCAGAAAAAATCAGGTCGCAGTGCCAGAAAGAATCTGAACTGAGGTCGCATCTGTTGGCACTTATTTCAAGTGAGTTTACCAACTCCAGGTCTGATATCTCAGCCTTCATGGAGCACTCGTTCTATGCAAGTCAGAAGGCGGTACACCGCCGGCTGGATAATAATATAGATGCGGCTCTTTCTTTCCTCGAAGACTCGGGCATGATAGAGCGGGTCGGTGATGCGGTTGCATCAACGTATTTCGGTTCGCTTTCATCAAAACTGTATCTTGCACCCGAGTCAGCGCTGATGATAAAGAATGCTTTTGCACAGCATGCCGGTGATGAGTTTTCCGCGTTTGCGGTTCTGCATCTGCTCTGTATGACGCCGGATATGTTCCGGTTCTATCTGAAAGCGTCCGATGAAAAGATGGTGGATGATATTCTGCTTGACCGCGGTGATGAAATCTGGATTGAGGAGTTCTCTGAAGAGTTCTTTGGCGCAGTAAAGTCCGCGGCTGTTGTTGAGGAATGGATTTCCGAAACACCTGAGGAGATGATTGCGGAGCGCCACAGTGTCGGAAGCGGAGATGTTCATGCCGCGGTGGAAAATCTGAAATGGCTTCTGCATGCGGCTTCCCGAATCTCGCATGAGTTTGCGCCGGCGCTTGAGGCTGAGATGAGAAAGCTCGAAATCCGTGCCGCAAACGGTATCAAAGAGGAACTTATTCCGCTCATCTCCCTCAAAGGCATCGGACGTGTTCGTGCACGGCGTCTTTTCGAGCGCGGAATAACTGCGCCGGATGAGCTGCTGAAAGCAGATAAGGCATCAGTTGTTTCGATTCTTGGAACTCTGACGTATGAGAAAGTCATTGCTGAAGCAAAGCGGCGGTCCGGGCTTCGGATGCCGGAGACTGAACCGGATGATGATTACTCGTATTCAGAGCTGGTTCCGAAACATGATGCAGTGATGAATAAAGAAGACACTTCCGTGTCTGAAGAGAAAAAGCAGGAGACTGGACAGCCGACGCTGTTTGATTTCTAAGGAGAATATGTATGATAATTGTCAGCGGTAAAATTGACGTAAAGAATGTTTCAGAAACACTTGCACAGATTAATGATATTGCAGATTCCTGCGGGTCGTCCGTAGTGATTTTTGATGCGGAAAAAACCGCAGGAATACGCCACATCGAGTCAGCCGTTTCTCATGCAGAGCGTTCGTTTGAGACGAAAACAAATATTGCAAGAACGTTTGCGATGGAGGTCTTAGTCTATGCTTCAGGACAGAGGCAGTGTTCTCTTGCATCAAAGTTCGGACTGCACCCCGGAGAAAATGCTGTGTATGCAGCAGTCGTCGACGGAAAGGAAGAAGAGGCCGGAAAACTGCTGAAGGCAGTGGTCCTGGAAGGGGATGTGCCGAAAGCAGATGTCCGGCGCCTCATGAGAGAGTTCGATATTACAGAAGAAGAACTTGAGATTGTCGGCATTGACAGAATCGAAGAACTGGTTATCGAACGCTGCGCCATGGTTGATGCCTGGAAGTGACCTGAAACGGTATTGCTGATGCTGTTTCCGCGGAAGTGCATCAGAGTCAGAATATCCGTCTGTTTTTGAAACAGAGCGCATATACCCTTCAAATATTTTTACATTTCCTTTTTTCCAGGCACTTCCGCACCGCGCGGTCGGGGGTTTATATATCAGAACAGCAAAGTTGTAAGTGGAGATCATTATGGATGCAAAACAGATCCAACAGATTACCGACAGAATCTCCCAGAACTTAGAATCAAAAGGAGTTTCTCCGGATAAGAACAGTATTTTTGACAAACTGTCAGCCTACATCAACGACTTCGGCGTTGTGCCGACTGAAGCCGAACGCAAAGTTCTTTCAGACCAGTACAAGAAGTATGAAATCCCTGAAGAACAGAAGGCCGTACCATCTTTCAGTACTGCAAACGAACTGCGCAGCATTGCTGAGATTCAGGAAGGGGAGTGGGTTACTTTAGAAGTAAAAATCGTATCCCTCATTCCGCCGCGCAGTGCCGCAATTTCCCAGGGCGGTATTGCAGCTGACAGCAGCGGGGCTATTGAGTTTGTTACATTTGCAAAGGCCGCAGACCTTCCCGCACTTGAGGTTGAGAAATGGTATCGTATTGAATCAGCAATTGTTGATTCTTTCAAAGGTTCCTTAAGTCTTAAGATGCACTCAGGCTCTAAGATTACGGAAATTACCGAGGAGCGCTGTCTTGTGCCGGCATCGCCGACGCAGATTGCAGCAATTAAGACTGGTGTTGTTCCCTGCCTTCGTGCAAAGTTTGTTGATGAATGGGATCTTAAATCCGACAAGATGACTCAGACCGGTCTTCTTGCAGACGAGACAGGCAGACTCAAGTTTGTTACCTGGAAGAGTTCCGAAAAAGAGAAACTGAATTTAGGTTCGGTCTATACTATATACTATGCATCCGCAAGTGAGTTCAACGGAAAGATGGCTGTTTCACTGGATACAGCAATCTGGCTCGAAGAAGACGGCGACAGCATGCCTGCAGTATCTGTTAAGACAAAGGCAGAAGCCCCTGCCGAGCCCCTTCCGGTGACATCTCTTCAGAACCTTCAGGCAGGATATGCAAGTGTCCGTGTTAAATTTGTTGAAAGCTGGGAATGCCGTAGTGACAGAATGCTGCAGAGCGGTCTTGTCGGAGATGAATCCGGCAGAATAAAGTTCGTTCTCTGGAAAGATGATGCCGCAAAACCGCTTGAGCTGAACAGAGTCTATACTATCAGGAATGCCAAAGTAGATGAGTACAACGGCAGACTGTCGCTGTCTTTAAACGGTGCTGAAATTGTTTTGGAGGATGGTGATATTGAAGATATGTTTCCAATAACGCCTCTGCACAATCTTCAGGCGGGATATGCATGTGTCCATGTCAAGTTTATTGAAGAGTGGGAAAGCCGCAGTGAGAGAATGCTGCAGACCGGACTTGTTGGTGACGAGTCTGACAGAATGAAGTTTGTTCTCTGGAAGGATGATGTCTCAAAGCCGCTCGAGCTGAACAGAGTCTACACTATCAGGAATGCCAAAGTGGATGAGTACAACGGCAGACTTTCACTCTCTCTAAACCGTGCGGAAATAATTGCAGAAGATGGTTCAATAGAGGTCGGCAGAACACTGGAGGTTCTTGAAGGAAACCTGGTGCAGATTGCAAAAGGTTCCGGCCTTATCAAGAGATGTCCTGTTGAAGGATGCGGCAGAGTGTTGTCAAAACAGAATCTCTGTCCGGTTCATGAAATTCAGATGAACTTCAACTATGATTTAAGAATCAGAGGATTCCTTGATGACGGAGAGAAGGCACATAGTATTCTGATGAACCGTGAAATAACAGAGGCACTTTCCGGGATGGCGCTTGATGCAGCAATTGAACTTGGAACCAGCAGCCCTCTCGGTGCTGATGAAGTACAGATTCAGCTGACTGAAAAACTCGGAGGGCGCTATATGGTCTGCAAAGGAACATGGTTTAATGATTTGTTCATCGTTCAGGAAGCTGAGTTTAAGAAGTTTGATTCGAATGAGATTACTGTGTTAATGAATCAGGCAGGAAATGCAGGAGGTGCATTATGAGCGATATGATACAGCCGCGGTATGAGCGTGAGCCTGCAAAACGCGTGTTTGCTGCAGAACTGCGCGAAGCAACAAAAACAATTAAGGATGAGTCCGATGAGAAAAGTCCGACATATCTTCTGCTTCCGACAGGAGAGCGCTGCAACCGTATCTTAATTTCCGGTGCGATTACCGACAAGGTAAAAGGCGGAGATCAGAATGTGACCTACCGTGCAAAGATTTCCGACCCGACTGGTATGTTCTATATCAGCGCGAGTTCCTACCAGCCGGAAGCAATGCTTCAGATGGCCAAGATTGATACCGAGATGCCTTCCTTTGTAACAGTTGTAGGAAAGCCGAATGCATATACTACTCCGGATGGAAGAGTTTTAGTTTCCGTCCGCGCCGAGTCCATTCAGGTTGTTGACCGCGAGACACGTGATATGTGGGCGGCAGATACAGCAAAGGCTACTTTAAAGCGCGTTGAGCAGATGTTTTCTGATGGAGAACTTACTCCCGGTGCACAGCTTGCGCGTGAAACATATCCGCAGAAGGCTGAGTACTGGAAGCAGATGGTCTTTGACGCACTGTCAAAACTTCTGTAAACCGGATAACAATCCGGAATCAATCTTTTTTTTATTCGTGCGCGCTGTTTTCTCCGAGTCTGATATTTTTGAAGCAGGTTTCTGCATCTCGGTGCAGAAATGTGCTCTCAGAGGTGTTATTTCTCCCAATGAAGTGATAGAGTATATATACTGAAAGTGCTAATATTATAGAGCACTTCTCTTAGGCTGTTTCGACTGCCTAAGGGAGCACAGCCTCTTGCGATTAGCAGGATATATATACCTTGAGTGCTAATATGATAAGGCTGTTTAAGTGGAGAACATGACGCGAATCAGCG
>DALTWQ010000086.1 GCA_029987025.1 Methanocorpusculum sp.
ATCCCGACGGGCTCATAACCCGTAGACCAATGGTTCAAATCCATTCCTCGCTACTTTTCGTGTGTTTTTTGTAATGCTGCTGTCTGTACCTGTTTTTCGGCCGGCAGGTATTTAAAAAAGTATTTTTACCAGATTAATCCGAGAACCGCATCAAGTACGGAAAATCCAAACAGTGCAAAAATAAATCCGATGGTAATCGGAAGAATCAGCGGGATTCCTATGGTAATCCAGAGTTTGTCGCATTTAGCAAAGCGTGCAAGTTCTGCTGTGTACCTGTCCGGATTTTCGCGGAGTGTTTTTATCATCAGTGAAGAGTGCGTTTTCAGTGCGGCCCTTGCTGCTCCTGATTTCAGGAATGTTTTTCTGATGTCTTCCTTTGTTTCAGTTACCTCTTCTGCGATGAATCCGTGATGCTTCAGGACGTCAGAACCTTTGACGGGAAATCCTGAGCACATGAGGTAAAACGGCGCACGGTTTCCTTTTATGAGGTTGTAAATCAGACATCCTGCGGCAAACAGCAGTACAAGAACGCCTGCGTTAACCAGTGCTGACACGGCGGCAGAGGGGAAGAGATACTCAGCAAACGGAGTTATGGGGACGCAGACTGATATCAGAATCAGCGCTTTTGCATCGGCTTTGCCGAAGAGACCGAATGCGGCAAATGCGGCCATCAGTGCTGCGAACACAAGAGATATGACAAGTATTCCCCATCCGGCGGGAAGAGTCGGTATCCAGAATAGAACTGCACAGATAATTCCAATAACCGCAGCCGGATACCAGGTAACCCGGTAAACCGTTCTGGTTTTTACGTCCTGAACGGATGCGATGATGAGGGTGATTACCGCCGCTGCTGCTGATACGGCAAGAGGGATTATCATTTACTCCATCCCCTTAAGCCTCATGCCGTCGGCTTTTAAGAGAATCCAGAAGATAACCGCGATGATGCCGGTTCCCAGGATACAGATACCAAGGCCGTTAACGTATGATGACCAGGGAAGCGTTCCTAAAATCATACCGACGCAGCCTAAGAAAATCAGCGTGAAGTTAAAAAGAGCTGATACGGCTCCTGTATCTCTGTCATACTGGCGAAGCAGTATTCCGAGTGCATACGGTCTTGCGGTTATTGCGGCAATTGCGCAGGGAATGAAACATCCTATGAAGGCAAATTCATTGATATGTCCGAACAGGAGCATCAGAATGCCGCTTAAGATACAGCAGATGAGGATAACATATGCGGTGCTTTTCGGCCCGGTCTTTTTCGTGCACTTCTGCACAATGAGCATGCAGATTGTTCCGATTACGACATTTGCTCCGAGGAACAGGCTGTATTCCAGCTGCGATAAGCCGAAGCCGTCTTCCATAATATAGGCAGATACCGAAAGGTATGCCAGAAACGGCAGTGAAAAGATTCCCATCGAGATGAGGAAGTACGTGAATGCCTTGTTTTTGCAGAGCGCCCCCATATGCAGGAGAACACCTGCAATGCTTCCGGTATATTTTTCGTTCTTCGGAAGCGACTCGCCGAGGAAGGGAATGCAGATAAGCCCTGCAATCATCAGGAGTCCCGGGAATATCAGGGTTGCCTGCCAGTTTACCGCGCTGATAAGCCAGGCACCGAGAATTGGTGATAACAGAGGACCTACTACGGCAAAGACCATTACGAGCGTGAGCACTTTGTCTCTGACTTTTTCCCGGAAGCAGTCTTTGACAAGAGCAGTTGATATGACCATCAGTCCTCCTGCTGCAAATCCCTGGATGATTCTGCAGATGATAAATGTTGTAATATTCGGGCAGAATCCGCAGAGAATACTTGATGCGATATAGACAAGGATGCTTCCGAGAAGCACCGGTTTTCTGCCGTACTTATCGCTGACAGGTCCTAAGAAAAGAATACCTAATGCCTGGGTGAAGACGAAGCCGTAGAGGGTTGCATTTAAGATTGCCTCGGTTGTATCGAAGTATTTTACAATCTCCGGAAGGCCGGGCAGATACATGTCTGTCGAAAACGGTCCGACGATTGAAAGAAGGGTTATTATGAATATGATTAATGGCGACGGCAGATATCTTACCAGGTGCATTATGAATATGAATTGCTGTTATTTCCATATATCATTTCCGAGATTCATCCAACAGGATAAAATAAGTGAGAAGGCTAATGATATAGTCACATGTTGAATGATGCGGCTCTGATTTTCGAAGGCGGCGGGATGCGCGGTGCGTATACCGCAGGCGTTATTGACGCTTTAATCGAAAATGACATGGAGTTTACCTCGTGCTACGGTGTTTCATCCGGAGCATGCCATGCAACAACGTATCTTTCAAAACAGTTCGGCCGTGCGCGGCGCATCATCGTCAATTATGCGCACGACAAACGCTACTTCAGTGTCCGAAGTCTTTTCAAGACCGGCAATATGTTCGGTATCGAGTTCATTTTCAAGACGCTGACGCATGAGCTTGAGCCGTATGATTTTGAGACGGCTAAAAATAATCCTGCAAAGTTCTATGTGGGTGTCATCAATGTGAAGACGGCGGAGTCGGAGTATCTTTTAATCCGCGATGTTGATGAGGAGTACATGAAACTTGCAGCAACTATGGCTTTACCTATTATCTCGAAGAAGGTTGAACTGAACGGCAAAAAATATCTCGACGGCGGTATAGTGGATTCTCTTCCTATTAAGCAGGCTTTTGCTGCGGGAAATAAGAAGGTGGTTCTTGTTCTTACGCAGGATGAAACCTACCGCAAGAAGGTCAATAAGATTCTGCCGCTTCTCTGGATCTGGTATCTTCCGTATCAGAAGTTTGTGGGAAAGATTGCGACCCGCCATATCCGCTACAATAAGGCGCTTGAAGAGATTGCCGAGGCGGAAAAAGCCGGTGCTGCGTTTGTTATCCGTCCGAAAAAGCCGGTCGAGGTCGGAAGGCTTGATTTTGACCCTGATAAGATTGAGGCTCTGTATCAGGACGGCTATCGCGACGGACTTGAGCTGATGCCGAAGTTAAAAGAGTTCCTTAAGTCCTGATTTTTATGCAGAATGAGTTTCAGTCTGATTACTGTCTCCGCGGAAGAAGGTGGGGCGGTGCAGCTGAGGTTCCCTCTCTTCCGGCCGGTGCAGCGGTTCTTGAAACCGGCTGCGGCAACGGCAAGTCTCTTCATGCGTTTTTGTCCGCAGGTGTTCGTGCGTTCGGTGTTGATATTTCGTACGAGGCTGTACGGCTTGCAGGTTCTGCCCACGCTGTAGCGGCTGATATCAGACATCTTCCGTTCAAAGACGGGGTGTTTGATGCGGTGTTCTGCCGTCATGTGTTAGGTCATCTTTTTGAATCTGACCGCGGTGCTGCTGCAGCAGAGCTTCTGCGGGTGGTAAAGCCAGGGGGCTCTCTCTATTTTATGGGGTTCGGGACGGATGATTTCAGGTTCGGCAGCGGTACTGAGTCTGAGTGTCATTCGTTTCTCAGGGGCGACGGGATTATGACGCATTATTTTACCGCTGATGAGGTGTCGGGGTATTTTTGCGGCTGCTCTTCTGCGGATGTTTTTGAAAAGAGATGGACGCTTCGGGTGCGGGGTGTTGAGTATCCGCGCTGCGAGGTCTGCGGTGTTTTTGTAAAATAATTGTAACTATTCAGCCTTCTCCATTAAAATCCCGGTTTTTGTTTTTCCAGCGCATATTGCCATTCTCGCCCGTAGGGCTCGGGCGAGTTAGTCAAGATACATTGATAAATCTAACATTCTGTCAAAAGTAAAAATAGTTACAAATAATTTTATCCGGTTGCGGTTTTTTGTGCTGTACTTCATTTTCCCATTTTTCTTTAAATACTCAAACGGGAGTATTTAACCGGACGCCCCGCTCTTTATCCCCTGACATCATTAAAATAATATCTAATGGACACTCCATAATATAGTGAATATCATATGATAGTCGTACCAGATACAAGTGTCGTCATAGACGGCCGCGTCACCGCCTTGCTCGAGAAAGGCGAATATGCAGGCGCAACCATAATAATACCCGAGGCGGTCTTTGCTGAACTCGAAGCACAGGCCAACCAGGGACGTGAAATAGGATTTTCAGGCCTTGCCGAACTCCAGAAACTCTGTACTTTTGCAGCAGAGGGTAAAATCGTTCTAAAATATGTGGGCGAACGTCCGAAACTTGAACAGGTGAAACTGGCAGGCGGAGGAGAAATAGACTCGATGATCCGCAAAGTCGCTATCGAGAACAATGCGGTCTTTTTAACCAGCGACTACGTTCAGTCGCAGGTCGCAAAAGCAAAGGGTCTTGAAGTCGTCTTCCTGAAATCAGATGCCGGAGCTGCAAATGCCCCCATGTTAATCGATGAGTTCTTTGATGAAAACACCTTTGCCGTTTATTTAAAAGAGCGCGTTGCCCCCTACGCACGTAAAGGAACCATCAAAGAGTCCAAACTTGTTACCATCCGTGAAACCCCGTGCAGCGAATACGAACTGCGCACTATTGCCCAGGAATGCCTTGAGCGTGCAAAGCGCCACCCTGACGGATTTGTTGAAGCAGAACTTCCGGGCGTTACTGTGTCGCAGATTGGTTCAATGCGGATTACTGCAACCCGCCCGCCGTTTTCAGACGGCATCGAGGTCACCATCACAAGACCTATCC
>DALTWQ010000087.1 GCA_029987025.1 Methanocorpusculum sp.
GGCCGCATCCGTGTGTAATCCGTGTAATCCGTGTCTGGGGATAGCCTACACACTGACAAGAATGTCATCCGTGTCTGGTGAAGCGCCTACGCACCGGCCAAATCAACCCGCACAAACCAAATCAGCAATCGTCTTACTCCGCCTTCCCCATCAAAATACATATCCTCTTTCAGCGCCAAAAGATATACACAGTAATGCGTACTCTCGTAATAGACCCTCGCTTCGGTGCTGCAGGAGATATGATAGTATCCTCTCTTCTCTCGCTCGGAGCTGATAAAAATACCGTGCTTGCCGCAGTAAAAAACGCAGCAGTGCCTGAGATAGAAACCGTTGTACGAAACGGCATTGAAGCTTTATCCATTCATATGAACTCGGATACCGCACACCGGCATATCGAAGAGGTTCTTGCCAAAGTAGATGCGGCAGAGACGTCCGATGAAGCAAAAGCCCTTGCAAAGCGGGTTTTCTCCCGTCTGGAAATAGCCGAGGCAGCAGTTCATCATACGCACCATCCGCATTTTCATGAGATTGGAGCAGACGATGCAGTCGCAGACATTGTTGGTGCATGCACAGCAATTCTGTCTCTTCATATCGATAACGTCTGCATCCTGCCGGTCGCGACAGGCTCCGGAACGCTTCACTGTTCCCACGGCATAATGCCTGTCCCGGCGCCGGCAACAGCCGAGGTGCTGAAAAACTCCTCGCTTAACACACTCCTCGGCACGTTTGAGGGAGAACTCTGCACCCCGACAGGTGCATCTCTTCTTGCCGAATTTGCCGAAACCTTTTGCGCATCTGACACAGTTCCGGCAGGAAAAATAATCGCCATAGGAAGAGGTGCCGGTGCAAAAGTCTTTGATGACCACGCAAATATCCTGACCTCATATATCGTTGAATCAGAAGATACAGAGAGCACTGTTGATGTTCTTGAAACAAACGTCGATGACATCACCGGCGAAGTCCTTGCAAACACCATAACTCTTCTGATGGAAAACGGTGCGCGTGACGCCTCAGCGGTTCCTATCATCATGAAAAAAGGCAGAAGCGGATACCTCATCCGGGTCATATGCAGTCCGGAAAAATCAGCCGCTCTTGCAGAACTTCTTGCAAAAGAGACCGGAAGCCTCGGCATACGCTGTATACCTATGGTCCACCGCCTCACCGCAGAACGCGGATTTACCTCAGTGACCGCGAAAATCTGCGGAAAAGAGTACACCGCATCAGTCAAGTATGCCTCCATCTCCGGCAGCATCTACTCCAGAAAAGCCGAGTTTGAAGACTGCCGCAGAATTGCCGCAGAATCCGGATGCCCCATCCGCGATGTAAAACGGATTCTTGAAGATGCTGCGTGGAGGATAGCGTAAATGGAATTTCCTGACAAACTTTCCTCAGGAAGCGCCGGATTCGATGCACTCTTAGGCGGAGGTCTTGAATCGAAGGTGATTACACAGCTCGTCGGAGAAGGCGGCAGCGGAAAAAGTACGCTCTGTCTTTTAGCGGCGGTATCAGCTCTTTCCAAAGGACTCGGCGTAATCTACATCGATACCGAAGGATTTTCTGCGGAACGGTTCTGTCAGATTGCCGGAGATTATGCAGATGAGTATGCAAAATCCCTTTATGTGTATGAGCCGGAAACATTTGCTGAACAGGGCATGATGATTCGCGAGGCGGAAAAACTTCTTCATGCAGGAAAAGCAGGACTGGTTGTTGTTGATTCTGCAACGGCTCTGTATCGTGTTGAAGTAAGCGACAAAGATGCAGTTCAGCGTCTGTCCCAGCAGATGATGTACTTATCAGGACTTTCCAGACGCTATGATGTACCGGTCCTTGTCACGAACCAGGTGTTCATGGATATCGATGCACACCGCCTCACAGGGCTCGGGGGGACTTCCATGACTCACACATCAAAGGTGATTGTAAGCATCGAAAAGCACACCGGATTCCGCCGTGCGGTAATCGTAAAGCACCGCTCTGAACCGGAAGGAAAAGCATGGGCCTTCATCCTTACCGGCCGCGGTGTTGATGAAAAACCTATTTAACCGAACCGCTAATACGTAATACATCATCATGCCGGAAATACAAATACAGACTGAAAGCGCCTACCCTCAGGACCAGGGTCTCGGAAAGGTGCGTCTTGAGCCGGAGTCTATGGCATCACTTGATGTTCATCCGGGAGATTTGGTAGAAATTACCGGAGAGAAGCCCACGTATGCAAAAGTGTGGCGTTCTCTTCCGCAGGACTGGGGGCAGAAGAAAATCCGGATTGACAAATACACACGAACCAATGCCGGCGTCTCTGTAGGAGATACCGTCTCGGTCCGGAAAATAGAAGAAGCAGTCGCAGCCGAGGTTATCACGCTTATTCCTCCCGAAGACGTTCCCGAAAAGCAGCTCAAAGAGGAGTTCTTTGATCTGGAAGGTCTTACCTACATGCCGGTTTCAGCCGGCGACATTCTTCCCGTCAGAACCATTCTTCCGATAAATAACAATACGGCCGAGTTCAAAATAGCACAACTTTCTCCGGAGAATGCGAACATCATCTCCGCCGAGACCGAGTTTGATTTCACTGACAAATGCAGTTTCGAGTGTGCAAAAAAGATTACCTATGAAGACATCGGGGGTCTCAAATCAGAACTTGCACAGGTCCGTGAGATGATAGAACTTCCCATCCGTCATCCGGAGATTTTCAAGACATTGGGTGTCGAACCGCCGAAAGGTGTTTTACTCTATGGACCCCCGGGCACGGGTAAAACACTCATTGCAAAAGCGGTTGCCTGTGAAACAAATGCACAGTTCTATACCATAGCGGGACCTGAGATTATCTCGAAGTTCTACGGCGAATCCGAAGAGCAGCTTAGAGACATCTTCAATGAGGCGCAGAAGAATGCGCCGTCAATTATATTCATCGATGAACTGGATTCCATTGCCCCGAGACGCGAGGATGTCACAGGAGAAGTGGAGCGGCGTATTGTTGCCCAGCTTCTTACCATGCTTGACGGCATTGAGGATAG
Source organism: Methanocorpusculum sp. (assembly GCA_029987025.1). Classification (GTDB taxonomy): domain Archaea; phylum Halobacteriota; class Methanomicrobia; order Methanomicrobiales; family Methanocorpusculaceae; genus Methanocorpusculum. The sequence continues at coordinate 3,012 of DALTWQ010000087.1, forward strand.
AGGTCAGGTTATTGTTGTGGGCGCCACAAACCGCCCTGATGCCATTGACCCTGCTCTTCGCCGCCCCGGGCGCTTTGACCGCGAAATCGAGATTGGTGTTCCCTCAGAAGCCGACCGGCTGGAGATCCTCAAAATCCATACGAGAAATATGCCGCTTGCAGGCTCCCGCCGTCTTCATTCCGTAAAGAAGGCAACGAAGCGTACCGAAGAAATCTACGAGGAGAAAGCAAACCGCCTCTTAACTGACTTAAGCCGCATTACCCGCGGATTTACGGGCGCTGATTTATCCGCACTGGTGCGGGAGGCGGCTCTTGTTTCCCTGCGCCGCCAGGTCGATACAGAGTCTCTCGGAAACGATGCAGTGCCTGAAGAGGAGCTCGTAAAGCTCGAAGTTACAGAAGCCGACTTCAAACAGGCGCTTCATTCCATAACACCTACAGCCATGCGTGAGATTGCCGTTGAGACTGCAAACATCTCATGGAACGATGTCGGCGGATATGCTGATGCACTGCAGGAGATAAAAGAGTCCGTATCTCTTCCGCTGACTGATAAGATGCGGTTTACGGCGCTCGGCATCAAGCCGCCGAAAGGAGTTTTGCTCTACGGCCCGCCGGGCACGGGTAAAACCCTTATCGCAAAAGCGGCTGCTGCTGAAAGCGGAGCGAACTTTATTCCGGTCAAAGGTCCGCAGCTGTTGTCGAAGTGGGTCGGAGAATCCGAAAAAGCAGTCAGGCAGATATTTAAGAAAGCACGTCAGGCAGCGCCTTCGATTATCTTCTTTGATGAGATTGATGCGCTGACGAAAACGCGGAGCGGGGAGTCTTCATCCGAGGTTTCTGCAAATGTGCTGAACCAGATTCTTACCGAGATGGACGGCATTGAAGAACTCAATGATGTGGTAATTCTTGCAGCATCAAACCGTCCGGATATCATTGACCCTGCTCTTCTCCGGAGCGGGCGCTTCGACCGCCTTATCTATATTGCAGAGCCGAATCTTTCCGACCGGAAAGCGATTCTTTCGGTGCAGACAAAGAGTGTGCCTCTTGCGGTGAATAACAAACGCAGGTTCATTGAGACACTCGCAAAAGAAACGGAAGGATTTACGGGCGCTGATTTGTCCGCTCTGGTACGGGAAGCTGCCATGAGGGCGTTACGCAGGGGTGCTGACTCAGTTTCTGAAGAGGACTTTACCGCGGCACGTTCTGCAGTGCATCCCACGATGAATCCGAAGGTCCGAGAGTATTATGACGCGATACGGCAGGGATTCAAAGGCGGACTTATCAAAGAGGTGCAGAGTCTTCCTGAGTATCAGTGAGGCTTGTGTCATCTTATTTTTATGGTAACTATTTTTACTCTGTCTGAAATACAGATAGTTGATTTTGCTGGCGAGCATTGCCAAAGAACGCGAAGATTCGCGAATCTCACGCGAATCGCAAGCCTATGCACCCGTGCTTATCCCGCTAATCGCGGGCACGGGCGGCTTGCTGGTTAGTAATAAGTTAGTCTCTAAAACATCACTAGACATACAAAATACTTAGCGGCACGCCTGCGCCCGCGATTAGCGGGAATAGCGCAGGTGAATAGTGCC
>DALTWQ010000088.1 GCA_029987025.1 Methanocorpusculum sp.
CGCTGAAAACCAAACAAAAGGAATGTGGCTGAAATACAACAACAGCTGAACCTTGAGGTGAACAATTCACATGTCAAAATCAATGTACGGATATGTCCGTGATGCCTGGAAGAAACCGGCAGCATCCGGCGTAAAGAAACTCCTCTGGGAGAGAATGCAGACCTGGCGCAGACAGGGTGCGGTTGTCCGCATCGAGCGCCCGACCCGTATCGACCGCGCACACGCACTCGGATACAAGGCAAAGCAGGGCATCATCGTTGTCCGCGCATCCATCCGCCGCGGCGGCCGCAGAAAATCCCGGTACGTCAGAGGACGCAGAACCAACCGTATGAGCATGCGCAAGGCAACTGCAGGCAAGAACGCCCAGTCTATTGCTGAAGAGCGTGCACAGACCCGCTACCCGAACATGGAAGTCTTAAACTCCTACTGGGTCGGTCAGGACGGAAAACACAAGTACTACGAAATTATCCTTGTTGACCGCGCAAGCCCGTCTGTCTTGGCAGACAAGAATCTTGCATGGGTTGCAGGAACCAGAGGACGTGTCTACCGCGGAAAGACTTCCGCAGGCAGAAAAGGACGCGGACAGCAGCACAAAGGACGCGGATCCGAGAAATGCTTCCCGAGCATCCGCTCTAACAAGAATCACGGTAAATAACCGGATTCTGTTTTTTTCTTTCTTTACCCATGATTATCGACGTATGCCTGAGCATCTCTGAAGCGTCGGCATATTCTCCGGCTGAGTGGTATGCAGCAGCAAAACAAAACGGCTGGAACACTATTGCAGCAGTCACTTCTTCTGAACTATCTCCAGGGATTATTCCCTGTGTCAGAATTCACACATCAGCACCAAAGGATTTACAGAAGGAACTCCGTGCTGCCGCAAAAGATTCGATAATTATTGCCGATGCAGGAGAGAACAGCTTCAACCGCTTTGCACTCACGCAGAACGGCGTACATTTCCTCGCAGGTCTTGAGAATCTGCCGAAGAACGGATTCGACCACATCACCGCAAAACTTGCAGCTGATAAAAATGTCGGACTTGTTATTGAACTTGCAGCCATTATTGATTACAAGACACGCAAGAGTGCGTTATCTTCGTACGCAGATATTCTGAAACTGCAGAGAAAGTATCATTTCCCGCTCGTTATCGCATCCGGTGCAAAGACGCCGCTTGGCATCAGAAGCATCCATGAGACCGAGGCGCTCTGCTCACTCTTCGGCATGACACATGCCGAAGTATTTGCTGCACTAAACGGTGCGGATGCTGTTCTGCATCCGAAACAGTCTGTGGAGGTAATGGAATGAGACCGCTTCCGCCGACACTCAGACAAAACCGCCGCTACATCTTAATTGAGGTGATGACGACTGCAGGAGATGCGCTTACGCAGAAGGAGATGTATCTCGCCTGCGCATCCGCAGTACGTGATTTATTCGGAGATGTAGGCTCATCCCGGATTCATCCGGCTGTTATCTGGTCTGAAGGACGCTATGCGATTGTACGCTGCAGCAGAGGTACAGAGACCGAACTTACGGCTGCTCTTGCATGCGTGGTAAAAGCAGGGCCGTACTCAACCGGAAATGTCAGATTCCGCACAATCCGGACATCCGGAACGGTTCTCGGAGCAAAGAAAGGAATTTCCCCGGAGAGAAAAAATATCTTTCCGGAGAATGAATAATTAAGTAACAACAGGGAAGATAATCATGCAGCCACAGCAATATCAGATGGGCGGATACGACCGTGCCATCACCATGTTCTCGCCTGACGGAAGACTCTATCAGGTCGAGTATGCACGCGAAGCGGTAAAACGCGGAACAACAGCAGTCGGCATCAAGTGCAGAACGGGTGTTGTTCTTCTGGTAGATAAGCGTGTTGCATCACGGCTTCTTGAGCCGTCATCTATTGAAAAGATTTTCAGAATCGACGACCACATCGGTGTTGCATCTTCAGGCCTTGTCGGCGACGCCCGTGCATTAGTAGACCGCGCACGTGTTGAGGCACAGATTAACCGTATCTCCTACGGCGAACCTATCGATGTCGAAACCCTTGCCAAAAAACTCTGCGACCACATGCAGACCTACACCTTATTCGGCGGAGCACGCCCGTACGGCACTGCGCTCCTGCTCGCAGGTGTCGATATCGGTGAAGACGGCGAGGCACACTACCGTCTCTTCGAAACCGACCCGTCAGGTACACTTCTTGAGTACATGGCAACAGGTATCGGTATCGGACGTCAGTCAGTCATGAAACTCTTTGAAGCAGAGTACAAGGAAAAAATGTCTGCAGAAGATGCAGTCCAGCTCGGCTTAAAGGCGCTTTATACGGCAACTGAAGGCAAGTTCGACATTGACACGGTTGAAATCGGCATTGCAGGCGAGTACTCGAAGAAGAAAGCCGCAAGAAAGGTTGTTGAACTTCCGACCGGCGGAAAGACTGAGATTCTCTCCTTTAGAAAACTCACTGAAGAGGAACTCAAGGCAGCGGTTTCAAAGTTTTCTCCCGCGGTCAAACCGGCTAAAAAAGATTCTAAAGAAAAGAAGGAAGCATAAGGTATGATTTCACTTGATGATGCAGTCTGCGCCAGACTTGAGACTCACGGCCTCCGCTTTGAGATTTTAGTTGATCCTGAACTTGCAGACAAAATCAGACACGGTACTGAAATCCCTATCGAAGATGTTGTCGCAGCGCTTCACGTTTATGAGAATGCATCCCGCGGCGACAAGACTCCTGATGAAGATTTACTGAAGGTCTTTAAGTCCACAGACTTTGAGACCATTGCAAAAGAGATTATTCTGAAAGGAGAGATTCACTTAACTACAGAACAGAGACGCCGCCTGACTGAGGAGAAGCGCAAGCGTGTGATTACATATATTGCACGCAATGCAGTAAATCCGCAGACAGGTCTTCCGCACCCGGTTACCCGTATCGAGCTGGCACTTGAGCAGGTCAGAATCAACTTCGACCCGTTCCGCTCGGTTGATGACCTGGTAAAAGAGACGGTAAAGGCACTTCGTCCGATTCTTCCGATTCGTTTCGAGGAAAGAAGAATTGCAGCAAAGTTCCCGATGGATTTTGCTGCGCGCGCTTACGGCACTATTTCCGGCGCGGCGTATGTCAAGATGGAGAAGAATGAGTGGCAGAATGACGGATCATGGATCTGTGTTGTCACAATTCCGGCAGGAATGCAGGAAGAATTCTTCAATCTGGCCAATGCGGCGGCAAAAGGAGATGCAATTCTGAAGATTCTGGAGTGAGTTTCAGGGTCTGAAGTACGGAGTTCTACACGTAAGCATTAAATGAAGAGAGAACCAACTAATATAGATATTCTGGAGATATAGAAATGGCATCCAGCACCAAACACACAGCAAAAGGACGCGTAACCGGCAGCGCCGGACGCTTTGGTCCGCGCTACGGCCGCTTCGGCCGCAAGCTTGTAGCAGAGAGCGAAAAGATTTCCCGTGCAAAGCACTTATGCCCGATGTGCGACACTGTCGCCGTCAAGCGTGTCGGCACCGGTATCTGGGAATGCAAGAAATGCGGATACAAGTTCGCCGGCGGAGCATACACCCCGGAGACTCCGTCCCTGAAAGTTGTCCTTCGCGCTATTGAGACGAAGGGAGCATAATTCCGATGGTTACCTACAAGTGCGCCCGCTGCAAGCAGCCGGTAGAGATTGAGTCTAATGTCAGATGTCCCTACTGCGGCCACAGAATTCTCTTTAAAACGCGCGGAGCCGGCACTAAAGTACTGAAAGCAAGATGACGATTGTAACGTCATCGCGCAAACCATCAACTGAGGTCAGGCGGCTTGCAAAGGAAATAGCATTCGCTCTTGACCTTCCGTATGTTCAGAGGGGTAAGGCAGGCCTTCGGGATATCGAAGGCGAACACTCCTCTATTATTTTTGTATCCGGTTCGAAGCAGAAGCAGATGGGGCCGGTTGTTGATATTACGAAGAACGGCAATACGGTATTTTCCATGCTGGTGACAAATGTTATCACGTCTGAGCGTACCGGCGAGTTCTACAAGGGTCTTTTGACAAGGGAAGAGGATTTGTACAATATGCTTTCTCCGTATGTTCAGATTAAGCTTGATTTGAATGCAGAAGGGGCAATCTGTTTCTGCGGGATGCAGAAAATAAATTATCGTCTGCAGGTGATGGTCTGAGGCATGGCTGAAACTTTCAACCACTCTGCAGAGTTTATTTTTGAGACGCCTGATGCGGATAAGCTGTATGAGGTTCTTCTGCCTGAAGCAGGTTCTGATCCGGGGGAGAAGTCGTTTGTTGCGCTTTCGTTAAACGAGGGAGCGCTTTGTTTATCGATTCAGGCGGAGGATGTTTCTGCGATGCGTGCTTCTGTTAATATGTGGTTCAGACTTGTTGCAGTATCTTCCGAGATACTGGCGCTTTGATTTCTTTTTTGCACGGGTTGAAATGACAGATATGTTCTGTTCATTTGTTCAATACTGACGGTTAGTCTGGTGGATGTGCAGGCTATCCCCAGACACGGATGTCACAGATTACACACGGATGCTCGCTACGCTCG
>DALTWQ010000009.1 GCA_029987025.1 Methanocorpusculum sp.
TCCAGTACGAAACTAACGTTCAAAAAAGTGTCACAACTGTCACAACTGTCACAAACGGCTTAGATTCGAAAACAAACCCCAAAATAAGGAGATTGAAAAACGCAAACTGTCACTGAACTGTCACAGAAGTGTCACAACTCTCACAAACGTCCCGGATTCGGAAATAAAGGCTGAATCAGAGAGATTTAGAGAGTGAAACCTCATCACAAACCCGGGAGGTCAGGCACTTCAGGAACTTTTTTTCACATTCTCCATTCTATTATACACCATATTACACACACGAATATGCACTAATACTAAGAGAAGAGAGAAAAAAAGTTCTGGAAGTACTGGAGCAGAATCGATAGACAAAGAAAAACGGAAACATCATCTGCAGTTCTATTCCCGCAGGATTCATCACACACAAAATCAATCCCGATACCTCTATAATCTCTTAAAACCCATCATTTGACACAGAATAATCATGACTCCAAATAAAGACGATATGTTAAACGCTGTCTTAAACGGTAGTAAACCGACCGCAGAAGCGAAAAAAACCTTCGAAGAAACAAAGAAAGCTGCAGAAGCAGGAGACGTTTCCGCCATGAACAAACTCGGCGGACTCTACATGATGGGCATCGGAACCGCAGCAGACTACAAAGAAGCGATGCGCTGGATAACCAAAGTCGCTGAAACCGGAGACGCTGAAGCCATGGATACAGTGGGCATAGGATTCATGAGCGGGATTGGTGGGCCTAAAAACTACAAAAAAGCTATCGAATGGTTCGCAAAAGCGGCAGACAAGGGAAACGCACATGCGATGTACAGCTTAGGCGTGTGCTATCATGACGGATTAGGCTGCGATAAAGACATGGATAAGGCACTCTTCTGGATAAAAACCGCAGCTGACGCAGGAGAAGCCCACGCAAAAGCAGCCCTGCCGAAACTGATTGAGAATATGAAGAAATAAAGAAACTCCTCCACTCTATTTTCAATAATAAATATTGTTGTAACTAAAGTATTTTCAGTGTGTAGGCTATCCCCAGACACGGATGACACGGATGACACACGGATGCTCGCTTCGCTCGCGGCTTGCGCAATGCGCAAGCCAACACAGATGAATACTTAAGAATCATATAATTTTAGATGATATTCCCCGTTCCTTTCCGTTGATTAATAGAGAGACGTGAATCTTCTTTTTTTCTATCCGTGAAGGCTTGCGCATTGCGCAAGCCGCGGCCGAAGGCCGCATCCGTGTGTAATCCGTGTCATCAGCGAGAGCCTTTAGGCTCGAAGCTAGAGCAGGCCGAATACGAGAACCGAAGGTTCGAAGTTAAAGCACGGCTGAAAGACGTGCGTTCGGCATGCGGCCCGTGTCTGGGGATAGCCTACACACTGTAAAATGTCCTTCTCTCCTTCGTGAAACCTTTACAACACTGAAATACTTTAGTTCACACAAAACGTCGAAGGGGCATATAGTAATTTCAGACAAGGTGGTGAATAGTTACAATTATTGTTATTCCCGGAGCATTCTATTGTAAAATACACATCAAAAAATGACATCCATTATTTCGGAGTAAAGCGGAACAATTACAACCGAAGAATAATCATCATTGAAATCAAATAATAAACCACCACAATGCCGGATACATACACACCCCCGTTTGAAATAACCGACACCATAATACACCTAATCTCCGAAATCAGCAAACAGCTTGGAAAAATCAGTGCGGAAAAAACATTCGACAAAAATCCCCGTCTAAGAAAAATCAACCGGATACAATCAATTCATTCATCCTTGGCAATCGAAAACAACTCCCTTACACTCTCACAGGTAACAGACATCATCGACGGAAAATCCGTAATAGGGCCCTACAACGAAATTCTCGAAGTAAAAAATGCAGCAGAAGCATATAAACTGCTGCCGGACCTTGACCCGTATTCAGAAATCGATTTACAAAACACACACAAAATAATGATGAACAGACTCATCGAATCCGCCGGACAGTACCGCGCAGTAGGTGTCGGTGTTTTTTCCGGAAAAACCTGCGTACATCTTGCACCGCCTGCCGCTCTTGTTAAAAAAGAAATGACGGATTTAATAAACTGGTGCCGCAGCACACCGGTTCATCCGCTCATCAAAAGTTCTGTATTTCACTTTGAACTGGAATTTATCCATCCGTTCACAGACGGAAACGGAAGAATGGGAAGACTCTGGCAGACACTCATTCTCAGCAAATGGGATGCATCGTTCATCTGGATTCCCGTCGAAACACTGATTCTTGGAAAACAGCAGGAGTACTATGATGCTTTATCCCAGGCAGGAAAATGCGGAAAATCAACCGTATTCATAGAGTTCATGCTTCAGCTGATTCACGAAGCACTGATTACCCGCCCCGAAATTCCGGCTGATGTCGGAATAAATGTCGGAATAAATGTCGGAATAAATGTCGGAATAAACGAGGAAAAAATTCTGACTGAGATGCGTAAAAACCCGTCAGTTACTGCACGTGAAATTGCAGAAGTTACACACCTCACGCAGCGGCAGGCTGAACGCCTTATCTCGCATCTGAAAGAGCAGGGAATCATCCGCCGCACCGGCGCAAAGAAAAACGGACAGTGGATACTTATCAGCAGAGACGAACAGAAAAAAGAATCATAACTATCCGGTCTGTCTTATCCATTGACAGACAAAAAGATGAACAGATATAATCTAACAAAACCTATTTTTTCTCAGAGTGAGTATAATCTATTATGGTGCAGCTCAGTTGTCCAAAGTGCGGCGCACCGCTCGAAGTAAAAGCGGGAACGCACATTGTAATCTGCCGGAACTGCCAGACACCGACATATATCGACCGCAGCGAAGCTGTCTTCTTCTACAAGATTCCATTCTCAGTAGACGAAACACATGCCCGCGGAATCTTCAGACGGTGGACTGCAGGGCCGGACATGGATAAACTCCTTGAAATGGGCGCAAAAATCACCCGTTTCGAAAAAGAATACTTCCCCGTATTCTCCTTTATCCGCAATATTGACGGCAAAGAATCATACACGGTCCTCCCTGCAAAAGGAACAGCGCTTCCCGGCATGCGGAGCCTGAAAATTCCGCCGGGAAACCTTGAAACCTACACCGGAGGCAGTCTTGATGCCGCAATAATCCAGCCGGATATTGCACTCGAATCCTGCATAGGAGAACTCAAAGGAGAAGCACTCTCCCAGTCAATAATCTACTTCCCGATATATGATATCGCATACACATTCAAAGGAGAAAACTACTCTGCTGTAATTGACGGATCAACCGGCGATATTCACTCAGGATACTATCCGTCAAGAGGCTCTGCATCCTTTGCAGGCGTAATGATATTAGCCGTAATCTTAGGAATCCTCGGAGGACTTCTTGGCGTACTCTTTGAAAAACCGTTATTCTTCCTCCTCTCACTTGCAGGAATAATTATCGGAAAACTCTTAGGTTCAGCTGTAGTACGTAAAAAACCGGAGGTGCAGAAATGAGCGGAAAACTTCTCGTCGGATTAACCTGCCCCTCATGCGGCGGCCAGATTACCCTGGAAGAAGGAGAAAACCTTGCCTGCTGTAAATTCTGCGGCTCATTTTTCGCACTCGATGCAGAAGAAGGTGTCGCAAAAATCATGTACCGCATGGTAAAAACCGCAGCTGATGCGCAAAACTCCGTCAAAGCCTGGATGAAATCCGGAAAAATGGCGTCAGACCTCGCTGAGTCTGCAAAAATCTCAGAAATCACTGCAGCACATCTTCCCTTCTGGCGTCTTGTCGGCCGCGGAAAAGCCTGCGTCTGCGGATATACGGAAAACCGCGACAAAGACGGAAGAGTAACCAAAACTCCGCATGAGGCATTAATCAACCGCGAATATATCTACTCGGAAATCGCCTGCGACGCAGGAGACTTAGGCATCAGAACAATACGCATCTCGGAAACTGCAGAAGCAGTATCTGCAGATACGAGCACAATTACCGCATTTGCAGCAACCATCTCAAAAGATGAATGCTACAAAAAAGGATATGATGCAATCTGCAGTCAGGCGATAGCAGACGGCGGGGGTGCCATGAAAGAGAAATACATCTCCGGAGTCAAAGTATCCTACGCCGCATACACGTGCTTTTCTAAAAAGCCGCAGCATCTTGACAAAGTAACCTTCTCCAAAGCATTCTGCATTCCGAAAGGATTCAGTCTGGTCTACTATCCGTTCTATATCGTACGGTATGATTACCGCGGAAGAAACTACATTGCAACCGTTGACGGCGTTACCGGAAATATTGTTTCCGGAAGAGCGCCCGGAAACACCAGCCGCCAGAGCTGGTTTGCAGGTGTCGGGGGAGCTGTCGCAGGAACCATAGCCGGTGCCGGTTCAGGACTGTTTCCAAAACTCAGTTCAGGAGACTCCATACAGCTTGCAATATTCATTGCCATAGCAGCCTACATCATTGCAGCTCTCATTATCGCATTCAGCTGGAAACAGTTCAGAGACGGCGGCGAAGTATTAACCGGATATGCAAAAGGCAGAGGAATTATTCACGGACAGCAGGCTGCTATAGTAGAAGCTGTACCGGCAAAAGCATACGACTACTACAGATAAGGAGGGAAAAGATGTTACTTAAACCAATCAAATGTGAAAAATGCGGATCTCCTATTACCGGAAAAGAACGTGATTTAATGCTTCAGTGTCCCGCCTGCGGAACCATATACCACTTTGACCGGGAAAAATGCGGCATCTGCAGTGTTGCATACTCAATCATATCCCCTGCAAAGGAAGGAAAAACTGAAGACCTCATCTACATTCCGTTCTGGTCTGTCCGAGCCCAGCTCGATGTCTATAACGAGGAAATATCCGGCGGCGCTTTCCGCAGAGCCGTAAAAGACCAGCGGCAGATGAGAGGTGAGCGGGACTTCTACGTCTGCGCCGCAGAAACAATTCCGGAAGAAACCACACGTATCTGGAATATGGACTTAACCATAAGTCAGCCGAACCTCGCGCAGAGAGCCGACTTCAGCGGAGTGCCGCGCATCGTAATGTCGATGGAAAAAGAGGCCGCACTTTCTGCAGCAGAGTTTCTCTTCCTCAGATATGAAACAGAAATACCCGGTACACTTCAGGAACTTGAGTATGATTTCAAAGTCCGCGATGTAAAAGTCGTCTACCTTCCGGCATTCAGAACCGGAGAAACATTCACACTTGCAGTCTGAGATTATCTCAGACACTTTTTTTACGAAGAGAATACTTCTCAATCAAAAATCTGAAATCACTAAACAGCGTGAAAAATAGATTGGATGAAGGATTGTTATCTGATTAATGCCTGAATCAGGACACGGTCAAAGAGCATTCCGCAGAGTTTGCCGTCATTGTCGATAACCGGCATCTGATCGACTCTTCCGCGTTTCATCTTTAACGCACAGTCGCTGACCTCGGCATTCCGCGGAACTGCAAGAACTTTCTTAATCATTCCGTCTTTTACCGGGCGGGGCGGCAGTTCTACTTTAGAAACCCCGTAGGTGATGGAGTAATTATCGCGGATACTTTCCCAGGTCCACTCATCATCATCAGTTCCGGTTGAGAAGTCGCTCGTATGTACATCATCTTCGATATGGGACAGACGAATCAGGTCACGCTCGGAGATGATACCGGTTAAGACATTGTCAGAGTTTAAAATCGGCAGAGCATCAACACCGCCGAGCTCCATGATTCTTCCGACAACCGGCATAGGTGTTTCTTCCCAGACAGCAAGAGTATATTTATCTACAAATCCGTCGCGGATTTCACGCACATCATGCTTCTTTGCAACAGTTCCCACAATATCTGAAACACTTAAGATACCCATAAGATTTCCTTTCTCAACAACAGGAAGTCTTCTGACATTCTTTTCTGCAAGAATCTCAACAGCATCTGAAATCGATGTATCCGGAGAAATAATTACCGGGTCGTTTGACATCAGAAGCGCAATCTGGGATTCTTCGGGCTTTCGAAGAATATCCTTTCTGGTAATGATGCCGAGAAGTTTCTTCTTTTTCCCTTCAACTACAGGGACTCCGCTGATTCCGGTTCTCTTCAATATTTTAAGAATATCGTCACGTCCAGAGGGGACATCAACCGTAACGACATCCTTCGTCATTAAATCTTTTGCAAGCAGTTTTTCCATAACAATCCTTCCATATCCGACATTTGGAATTGTATCTATTTATTTGACTCACAAGTAAATAAGAGTGAGCCTTCGTGTGAACATACGGATGTCTTTTCTTTAAAAAAGATAAGTACAGCGTCAGATAAAGGGATGAAAGAAGCGGCAATTGCAGCAATAACACAGATAATAAACGGAACATTTCGCCAGACAGGAACAATAGCAAATTATTCAACGGTTACCCTGCAGGAAAAAGAGAACAGAACCGCAGAGAAAAACCCTGCTGACTCTGTCTGCTGAAAAATTATTTTCTCACAATCAGAAGATTTGTTTTTACGTTCTTTGCAACGTAGGTGGAAACGCTGCCGAGGAAGAACTGGTCTAACTTTGATTTTCCAAGAGAACCGGTGATGACAAGGTCGCACTCGAGTCTCTTTGAAGTCTTAACAATGAGATCTCCTGCACGGCCTGCTTCAAGAATGGTGTCTACTTCAACACCCTTTTCAGCAGCAATCTTTTTGACATCATCCATTGCCTTTGTGCCTTCCTCTTCAAAGCGGCGGTAGATAATCTCTCCGGCCGGCTCGTTTGGTCCGGGGTTTCTGATGTTTACATCAATCACATAGATTGCGTGCAGTTTTGCACCGCTCAGTTTTGCTAACTCAATTCCCTGATTAAAAGCCTCGAAACTGATTTCAGATCCGTCTACAGCTACAAGAATATTTGAATACATGTCCTTATACCTCGAGTATTAATCTATTTTTCCGGCCGATAATAAATAGATTACGTTTAGCAGGGCTTTGAGGATATGACCTCAATGATTGATGCTCTTCCAAGACGCTGAAGTACAGTTGCGAGCGGATTTCTGCTCCAGGGAGATAGACCTGCAGCATCAACAAGAGTGAGATTTGCAGGAAGGCCGGTCTCAATTCCGGTCTTTTGTCCCGCAAGTCCGAATCCCGCAGTTGCTGACCTGAGTGCGTCTTCTGCTGAAACACCATAGACAGTCATCAGAAATGCACACTCTGAAAACATATCCGGCGGAATAAACATCGCATTATCAGTTCCGAGAAGCACATTAACACCGGCGTCAAGAAGTTCTTTTACCGGCGGGTTTGCGGGTGACTTACTCACATGCAGCGTCCAGTTTGAACGCGGACAGATGCAGACAGAAACGCCTTCGTCGGCAGCACGTCTGATATCCTGCGGACGAAAATCTGTTCCGTGAATTATCATATCAGGCTGCAGGTCAAAAGCGGCATCGATATCAGATATTTTTCCTTCGCCTGCGTGAACCGCAGTGATTTTCCCCATCTTCCGGACCGTACTGAAGGCATCGGATTCAGACGGCAATCCATGCGCGCTTGACAAACCTATGCCGGATGCGTTCGGATGCAGTTCGCCGCCGTCCCTTCCAAGAATCAGAGTTGTCATCTCTACATCCATGCAGGATAAAAGCATCTCAACTCCTTCAAATCCGCCTTCGCGGAAATCAGCAAAACCCAGAGTCCCGCTCTGTTTCATATACTGAATCGAGTTTCTGATGCCTGCTGCGAGCTCCTCTTTTGAAGCGGCACGAAGTATTCTGTGTTTTAACCCGTCGGGCGGTGCTACCAGTTCTGCAAGCGGTCTGTCAGCAGGAGTGTCAAGCGCCACCGTATCTCCCACATGTGTATGTGCATTAAAAAAAGCAGGAAGAATATAGTGTTCTGCGGGAACGCGTGACGGCTCGATATCAGCAATAATACCGTTTTGTATCGTCAGTTCAACATTTTCCGGCGCAAACTCATCCCCGAGAAATGCAATGCCGGAAATCTGCCGTTCAGAATCAGCCACGCTTTTTCCCATCCCTCTTCATTTATATGTGTTGAGATTCAATATAATAATATGGCTCAGAAAAGTTCCGGAAGAGGATTATCTTCATCCGCAGGTTTAGTTACCTATTACGATGCAGATAACAAAAAATCCTTCCATATTAAACCTGCAGTTGTACTGATTGCTGCAGGAGTCGTAGGCGTTGCAGTCTATGTATTAAATCTCATCTTCTGATGGGATTTTACGTCTTTTTCTTAAAAATTATTACCCTGTTTCTGTTCGTCGCAGGGCACCGAAACTTCTGAAAGAGATTTCCAGTACTCATCGCCGGAATCACATTTCCGGTATCCTGCAGTAAAGAGATTGTCCCGGTCAACTGTTTCAAGCGCGGTCATAAGAGCGGAACTGTCAGCATCTTTCAGATACACGTTTCGTACTGTATAGGAATCAGCAAGTTCTGCAAGGCGGCCGACATCCTCTGCCGGAAGAACGATGTCGCGTGAAAACTCAAGAACAGACTCAAGCGCACCTGCAGAAACTGACCACAGATACTTCTTTCCCTGAAACGATTCAAGCTCAATCTCTGTCGGGACCTCCGAGAGAAGAACAGCGCCGGCAACATCTGCATCACGCATCTCACGGGTGAGTCGTAAAAACGCTTCACACAAATCATCCTGCCGTTCGTCCTCATCCGGATAATATGAATCAGCAATATTCAGCGAACACGGAGAAGGAAGGCTGAAACTGAAATGTTTAATCCGTTTTTTTGCAAGTTCAATATCGTTTATGACTGAACCGGCATTCAGCTCCGGCGCATTAGATAAAACGCCGTCGCGGATGCCAAACACCTCTTCGATGCGCGGTGTATAAAATGCTCCGCCTGCAGCAGGCGATGCCGCATACGGCTGCTGCGCTGCAAGAAGCGCTGATGTTTCATACGAGATAAGGTCTGCTTCATTTCCTTTCACCCCGGAAATCCACGCAGCAACTGCTGCAGCATCCGGCACTGACTCTGCATCAGAACCAAGGGATGTGAGAGGAAAAGAAATTCTGCGCATATCTATTCATGTGTCGTCTGAAGAGATAAAACCGAGATAAAAAATACAGTTTAGATGAATGGATTGATACTCTCTGCCGCCAAATTAGTATATACATATGAACAAACCCACCGTTGTCACCTGCGGACTGCCCTACACAAACGGCTTATGCCACTTAGGACACCTGCGGACATATATTCCGGGAGATTTCTATGTCAGATATCTCCGCAGACTCGGAGAGGACATTGTTTTTATCTGCGGCTCGGATAATCACGGAACACCCATCGTGGTTTCTGCAGAAGCAGAACATGTATCTCCCCGCGAAATAAGCGAACGCTACCACAAGCACTTCGATGAAGTCTTTAAAGCAATGGGTGTTAAGTTTGACCGTTTCGGCATGACCGACGACCCGGCAAACCATGCACGTACCACACAGATATTAAATGCCTTAATCGAAAAAGGCTATGTCTATGAGCAGGTCATCCAGCAGAGCTACTGCCCGAAGTGCAAAAGATTCCTTCCGGACAGATACGTGGAAGGAACCTGCCCCTACTGCGGAAAACACGCACGCGGAGACGAATGCGACCAGGGCTGCGGAAGACACCTTGAACCGGGAGAGATTTTAGACCCGACATGCGCTACCTGCGGCACCAAAGCAGAACTGCGCGAGCAGAAGCACTACTACTTCAAACTCTCTGCGTTCAGAGATTATCTCTTAGAATACCTTCCGTCGCTGAAAGGCACACTCAATGCCAGAAATTATGCAACCGGCTGGGTTGAAAACGAACTCAAAGACTGGTGCATCACCCGCATGATGGACTGGGGTGTTAAGTTCCCGGCAGAAGGTGCTGACGGTTTAGTCTGTTATGTCTGGGTAGATGCACCCATAGGTTATATTGCATTTACCGAGGAATGGGCTGAGGCAAACAAAGCCGACTGGAAAAAATACTGGATTGACGGTGAACGGGTTCATTTCATAGGTTCGGATATTATCTACCACCACTGTGTCTTCTGGCCGGCGCTTCTGCACGGCGCAGGATACCAGCCGCCATCAGCGGTTGTTGCCTCAGGAATGGTCACAATCGACGGTGAAAAGTTCTCCAAATCCCGCGGAAACGTAGTCTGGACAAAAGAAGACTACATCGATAAAAATCTCCCGGCAGATTACCTCAGATACTATCTCCTGGCATACACCAGCCACACCCGTGAACTTGATTTCAGCTGGAAGGAGTTCCAGGCAAGAATCAACAACGAACTCGTAAACACCTTCGGAAACTTTGCAAACAGAAGCATGACCTTAGTCAAAAATAAATTAGGTCATGTTCCGGAATGTGCAGTCGAGCCGCAGATCTTCGATGAGATTTCCAAATCCCTTGCATCAATCGAAGAAGCAGTCCGCGCTTATGAGTTCAAGGCGGCAGTAGACGGAATTCTGCAGCTTGCATCCTACGGAAACGGATACATCTCCGGAGAAGCCCCGTGGAAACTGTTAAAGGAAGATGTGCCGCGTGCAGAACAGGTCTTAAAGAACTGCCTGCAGGTTGTAAAAGCATGTGCACTTGTTATGCAGCCGGCAATGCCTGACTTTGCCCAGAAACTCTGGGAGATGTTAGGGTACACTGACAACGTCGAAGAACACCCGATTTCCGATGCTCTTGTGCCGTTCGAAAACACAGCGCTCGGAGAAGTAAAGCCGCTCTTTGCACGGATTGAAGACAAACAGCGCGAAGAACTCGAAGCAGTCCTTGCAAAGCGTGCAGAAGAAGCAAAAGATAAAGCAGCAGGAAAATCTGCGAAGAAAGAGGATAAACCCATGGTCGAAGAAGTAATTGAACCGGTTTCAACCGATATTGTAACGATTGATGATGTCGCAAAACTTGATCTCCGTGTCGGAGAAGTCATCAAATGCGAGAAAGTAGAAAAAGCTGACCGCCTCCTGCGTCTTCAGGTAGATATCGGAACTGAAGTCAGACAGATTGTCTCAAGCATTGCAAAAGAGTACACTCCTGAAGAGATGGTCGGTAAAAAGATTATCGTAATTGTAAACTTAAAGCCGGCAAAGTTCCGCGGAGAAGAAAGCAACGGTATGCTCTTTGCAGCAGGAGAATCCGCATCCCTCTTAATTCCGCTGCGCGATGTTCCAAACGGAACCAGGATTCACTAATATTTACTACAAACTTTTTTTAGATACAGATTTACTGCATTTCACCTTTAAGCCAGGCAAGCAGTTTTACCGTCCCTGCTTTATCCAGCATCTGATTTCCGTTTCCGCACTTCGGCGAATGAATACATGCCGGGCATCCCGACTCACACGTACATTCAGAGACCATTTTATACGCAAGTCCGGTTATCTTCGGAAACAGTTCCGCGGCTTTTTCTGCAAGACCAATACCTCCTTCCACACCGTCATAGATAAAAATTGACGGTGCTCCGGTATCAGTGTGGAACGGTGTTGAAACACCCCCTATATCAGAACGGTCTGACAAGACAAAAACCGGCATTGCCGCAATCAGTGCATGTTCTGTTCCATGCAAAGACCCCGCAATATTTTCAGGCGTAAGAGGTGCTGTGTCATCAACCGTAATCCAGCAGGCCTTTGTCGGAAATTTGCGGGGCGGAAGTTTCAGCTCTTCCGTTGCAACAATCTGGTCATACTCCAGAAGCGAGTATCCATAAATCTGTGTAGATACTGTTACATCTCCGAAATGCACCGATATGTTTCCATGGCGTACCGTTTTCTCCTTTCTGATGACACTGATATCAGTATTTGACAGAGCACGCGTATGATACTCTTCAGCGATTTTTTTGACGCGGAGAATACAATGCTCAGAATCGACCTCATCAACACGGTAGCGTTCACCCTGATGGAAAATAATTGCGCCCGGATATCCTTCACGATATGCCTGACCGTCGTCCATCGTTTCAAGAACAGACTTTCCGAACATGACGCCCCAGGTTTTTCCGATACTGCCGAAGACCGTTTTCTCCTGAATGGGATTGCCGCATCCGGCATAAACAAATCCGCGCGAGGTGCTCGCCAGAAGATGTCTGTCCTTTAACGATGCAATAATATCATCTGCAGCATCTCCGAAATACTCCCTGTCGCGCTCAGGTTTATACGGCAGTTCTGCTGCAGCGCAGAGCAGATGCGACTCTAAAAGATAGGGATTTTCAATACCGAGAATTGCTTCTTCCGGTTTTGCCGAGAAGAATGCGTCCGGATTTTTCGCATAAAACTGATCAATAGGATTTTGGCCCGCAACAAACGTGACAACAGCTTCCTGACCGCTTCTTCCGGCTCGCCCTGCCTGCTGCAGAACTGAAATCATGGAACCCGGAAACCCGTTGATAATAACCGCGTCAAGTGTTCCTATGTCAATTCCCACTTCCAGCGCATTAGTACTAACTACACCCGACACACTTCCATCCTTCAGATTCTTTTCAATAACCTTACGCTCGTTCGGCCGGTATCCGCCGCGGTACGAGGAGATGCTGCCGTTTATTTTTTCCTCACGGCAGCGAAGGGCAGTAATCTCCGCCCCGCTGCGGGATTTTGTAAAACATATGGTCTGCTTTCCGTCAGCAACAGATTCGCTCATGAGTTCAGCCGCAGCAGCAATCCCGCTTTTTGCCGGATTCTGATAGATGCGGAATATCCGTTTCGAATGCGGCGCGCCATCTGAATTAATCTCCAGTGTTGGAAGTCCGGTAAGTGTTTCTGCAAATATCTCCGCGTTTCCAAGCGTTGCAGAAGACAGTATGAACTGCGGGTTTGCATCATAGAAACTGCAGATGCGGCGCAGACGGCGCAGAAGAAGAGCAGTGTTTGAACCGAAAACCCCGCGGTACTTATGCGCCTCGTCAATTACCACAAAAGACAGATTTGCAAAGAAATCACCCCACTTAGCCCGCCACGGCAGGATGTGGTGCAGTTCGTACATGTTGGTAAGAACTATCCGTGATGATGAACGAATCATTGAACGAAGGTCTGTTCGCGTGTCACCGTCATAGATTGCCGGTTTTGTCCGTGCAGAAAGACCTTTGTCCATCTTTTCGATGGCGAGAAGCTGGTCGCGCGTGAGTGCTTTTGTCGGATAAATGAAAAGTGCAGTTGCGTCAGGAACTGCGGTGAGTTTGGCAAATACCGGAAGAAGACAGGCAAGTGTTTTTCCGGAGGCAGTAGGTGTTGTAAGGATGATATTTTTTCCGGATGAAACTGCATCATAAGCATCTGCCTGGTGCAGGTATGTCTGAATCTTTTTCACCTGAAGGTAGTCTGCAATATTTTTCGGAAACGGCATTTCAGGTGTTTTATACGCTGCAGGTTCTGCATCTTCTATTCGTTCAAAAATCTGTTTAGTATCCACGTGTATCAACCCCATAACATTGTTTCATCTCAAAATCCAGAAGATACGCAAGATTTGCAACATCGAGTTTGTTATGCTCGATTACCGGCTTTAAGACTGATAAATTTCTGCTCTGCAGATACCGCTGATAATACAGCGGAACAAGAGCTCCGGGCACATCAATTCCTCGTTTAAGCGAAGGAACTGCTGTCTCTACGGTTTCCAGACGGCAGTCGGAAAGTTCCCCGCGGAACAGTTTCCGTGTGGGATGCAGCAGATCAAAGTGGATTCCGCACCGCACTTCACGTTCCCCGTAATAGGCAAGCCTGCTGTTAAGATACGGCACATCAAAACATCTTCCGTTGTAGGTAACAACTGCAGTATCTTTTTTGAAATGACGTGCGGCAAGCATCAGAGCAGGAAGTTCCTCCTCGATATCGCGGATGAGATACTGGGTAACTTTGATTCCCTGTTCATCCATTTCGCCGCAGCCGAGTAAAATGATGGGAGCATGCGCCATTCCAAGTGTTTCAATATCGAAATAAAACTTCGGAAGCGGAGCAGAAAGCCCGAGCAGACAGGGCTCGGAACTCCGGTGAAGCTCTGAAAATAATCTGAGAATTTCTCTTACAGAACCGTATTCAATAATCCCGGAAATATCTGCAGCGGCATCGGCAAACCGTGTGTGTTTCAAATCGGCAATACTGAAGATTTGTTTCCGCTTCAGTTCTGCAGCACGTACATTTCCTATTCCGGGAACCAGAGTTAAATCCCGCAGAAGATATTTTCTGACATCATCAGATGATATGTTCTGTAACTCCGGCGATACAAATCTGCTTTCGATAACAAGGCAGTTTCCGTCTGCAGCAGCTTCCTCATGTCCAAAGGAGATGTCCATCCCGGAATGGCGGCAGATGGATGATGCCGGAACAAACTCAGATGCTGCACTTGTCATGATTGTTATGCAGTATTTGAGAGAGCAGTATATAAACCCCCCACCGTGCGGTGCGGAAGTGCGAAAATATTTTTGAGCGAAAATGATTTTGAACGATTATTTCGTCTTGATTCCGATTTTAATGAGAATTTGAGGCATTATGCACTTCCGCGAAATTAACCTAAATGCCGGAAAAGGTTTAAATAACATTCTCCAATATTATCAAACTAATGAACATAAAAAGAATATTCGTGATTTCCCTTGCAGTATTTCTGCTCGCAGCAGTCTGCTGCGGTGCAGCATCTGCATTTTCAGTTGAAAAGGGGGCAGTAATTAATCCATCCACATCTCTTGCCCCGGGAGACAAAGTAACTGCAGTAATGGAGATTAAACTGCCGAAAGGATCTGTTAATACAGCAGGTAAAATTTCATTCAAAAGTCCGCTGGCAGGAGATACATGGACCGTTGACATCATTAAAGGAGGAACTGTGGTAAATACCAAGCATCCGGCATCCCCGTATCAGTATATCTCCGGATTTGATTTAGACTATGATACAAACATCATTCTCAGAATCAGTGTTTCCGGAACTGTTTCCACAGAATCCTTAGGGCAGGAAATTTCTGTTCTGCAGGTTTCAGCCTCAGACATGTATGATATGGGCATTCAGTCATATTCCTCCCAAAAACAAATCGTAAAAAGTGCAGCAGAACCCCGAACAGAAATCACCGCAACTCCGACTCAAACCGGCAGTTCTGAAACAGCAAATCAAAATAAAGTCTTCCTGATTACAAAAGAAGCAGAAATATCTCCGGCCGGTGCTCTCATCTCCGGAGAGGAAGTGACTGCAGTGGCGGAGATTAAACTGCCGAGAGGAGCTGTTGATACAGCAGGTAAAATCTCATTCAAAAGTCCGCTGGCAGGAGATACATGGACGGTTGATATCATTAAAGGAGGTATTGTTGTAAATACCAAGCACCCGGCATCTCCGTATCTGTATATTTCCGGATGGGATTTAGACTATGAAACAGATGTCACACTCAGAATAACTGTTTCCGGTACAGTCTCATCAGAATCATCAGAACAGGAGATTTCTGTTCTGCAGATTTCAGCCTCAGGTATGAATAATGCAGGTTCCCAGTCTTACTCATCACCGAAGCAGTTTGTCTACGACATCTCCAGACTGAATAGTAATCTTGCTGCCCTCGGCAATGCAGTAACAGCACTTGATACAAGAACTGCTTCCTATCTGACATACGGGCGTGATGTTGGAAATGTAGAGTCTTATATCGAGCAGGCCCGCTCCTTGTATACAGCGGCTCAGGATGCAGGAACGGCTGATGCTGCAGCTGCCTTTGCACATATTGAGACAGGTAACGAATATGTTACGAAAGCGCAGAGGGAACTGGCACTTACTGCACTCAGCATCTCACATTCATATCTGACTGCTGTTGATGACACAATCACGAATCTCTACTCTGATGGTGAGATTAGTGAAGCAGAATTGTTTGACGCTAAAAACAGCGGTCTTAAAAGTATATACTCTGAACTTCTTGGAACCTACAATGCAGGGAATGTACCGGATGCAGAAGTGCTCGATAAACTTGCAGCTGACTCTCTTGCACTCTGGAATGAAGGAAGCAGAACGGCAGGAAGCAGCATTGTATCTACACCGGCATCCGCTCATGAAATAAAACCGGTAACAGAAGCCCCGGCAGAACCCGCACAAACTGAAAAGCAGGAATACTCAAACGAATTCCAGAAATTTATCAGAGCATTAATTGCCTGGCTGGAATCTCTGATATCATAATCAAAACATATCTTTTTTCCATAATTCTCAAAGCATCATAAATAATAATCGCGGGAGAGTCCATGAATTGAATCATACAGCGAACCCTGCAATATAAAACACCCGATCTCTCAAATACACACATTTACAACCTACAAAAACAAATACATACTGATTATACATGCTCGAAGTCAAAAATCTTCATGCAGAAGTAGGCGGACGTGAAGTTCTCCACGGAGTATCATTTACTATTCCGGACGGACAGACCCACGTTCTTCTTGGTCCGAACGGCTCCGGAAAAACCACTCTTCTGCGCACACTGATGGGATTTGCCTCCTCAAAAGTCACCGAAGGCTCGATAATATATAACGGAACAGACGTTACAAATATGCCGGTTCACGAACGTGCAAAACTCGGCATGGGCATTATGTTCCAGCGCCCGCCGACAATCTCCGGACTGAAGCTTGGAAAGTTCATTCAGGCAACCACTAACATAGGTAGTGATTCTATTCCGGAACTCGCTGAAAAACTGCACATGACAAAGTTCCTTGAACGTGATGTCAATGCAGGATTTTCAGGCGGAGAAATCAAGCGCAGTGAAATCCTTCAGCTTACCGTACAGAACCCGTCATTTGTCATGCTCGATGAACCGGAAAGCGGCGTTGATGTAGAGAATATGTCCCTTCTTGGAAATGCTGCGGCATCTCTTCTCGAAAAAGACCAGCACATCCACTCACGAACAAAATCAGGACTTATCATCACCCACACCGGATATATCTTAGACTACATTGAAGCAGATGTCGGATACGTATTAATCGACGGATGCCTGCGCTGCAGCGGAAACCCGCGTGAAATATTGAAGAGTGTTAAAACATCAGGATACAAGGAGTGTGCAGCATGCCGGAAGTAACAGGATTTGAAAACATCAGCAAAGAAGACAAAGAACGCCTGAACTTAACCGGTATCAACACCGAAAACCAGGAAGGAAGGTCCGGCAGTTTCGTCATGGTCAATGACCATATCCTTCACGCAGGTTCAAATGCCGAAGGCATTGAAACACTGATGATTGAAAAAGCCCTCGAAAAATATGACTGGTTAAAGAATTACTTCTGGAAAGCAGTGCCGGCAGATAAAGATGAATACACAAAATATGTCGCCGCACACCCGCAGCGCGGATACTGCATTATCGCACACAAAGGAGCAAAAGCAACCTTCCCGCTCCAGAGCTGCATGTTCCTCCAGGGTGAAGACAGCATTCAGGCAGTTCATAACATGGTTATCGCCGAAGAAGGTGCAGAGCTTCACTTAATCGCCGGATGCGCAAGTTCCCTTAAAACCAAACAGGGAGCACACTACGGAATCAATGAGATTTACATCGGCAAAAATGCGAAAGTAACCTCAACCATGATTCACACCTGGGGAAAAGAGATTGAAGTGTTCCCGCGGACTGCATCCATTATTGAAGAAGGCGGCACGTTCCTTTCAAACTATGTCTGCATGCGTCCGACAAAGAAGGTGCAGATGTATCCGACCGCCTACCTGAAAGGAAAGGGTGCAGTATCCCGTTTCTCCAGCGTAATTGTGGCAGGTGAAGGTTCATTTGTCGATGCAGGTTCCCGCGCGGTTCTCCAGGCTCCAAACTGCAGTGCGGAACTGATTACCCGTGCGATTACAAACGGAGGTACAATCATTTCCCGCGGCGCAGTCGTTGCAGAAGTTCCGAAGACAAAAGGACACATTGAGTGCCGCGGTTTAATCTTAAAAGACGGAATCATGCACGCAATCCCGGAAATTGAAGGTCATGTTGTTGATGTGGAACTCTCACACGAAGCAGCAGTCGGAAAGATTGCACGTGATGAGATTGAATACCTGATGGCACGCGGATTATCTGAAGACGAAGCAACGGCCACTATCATCCGCGGATTCCTCGACATTAAAATTGACGGACTGCCGCCGGCACTTCAGAAACAGATTGATGCCGCAATCGATTCTGCAGACGGAAACGGATACTAAATGATTCTGCACGACGCGGTTGAAGAACTGAAGAAAACTGCTTTCGGCATGGGGACTGAGGATGGAGACCTCAGCTACCGGAAACGTGCCTGCGACGTCTGTCAGTTCTGCCGCGGAGAGTGCATGGCTGCAGAGTTCGGAGGGCGGGTGGCTGAAATTACCACCCCGGAGCCGTTTACTGCATGTATGAAGCTCGAAAACCTCTACGATGCGCCGCTTAAAAGTCCGAAAACACGGGCTGCCGCCCTTGGAGCGCTCAATGCCGCAGCAGGTTTTCTCATGCTCACGCGAAAAACAGGTGCGTGCAGCTCAATCTACTATGAAGACTGCTTATCCGAACTGCAGGCATTCTGCAAAGGAAAAGCAGTGTATGTCATCGGAGACGACATCAAAGGAATTCCGCAGACGCTTACTGCAGATGAAGCAGAACTGGTGCTGATTTCCGGCGAAGCATTCTTCGAAGAAGAACTGAT
The DNA here is from genome assembly GCA_029987025.1 of Methanocorpusculum sp. Taxonomy (GTDB): domain Archaea; phylum Halobacteriota; class Methanomicrobia; order Methanomicrobiales; family Methanocorpusculaceae; genus Methanocorpusculum. The sequence goes on from DALTWQ010000009.1 coordinate 18,535, forward strand.
TGCAGAAATTGATGAGGTTATTTCTGCAGGAAAAGAGATCCTCTTAATCGGGCAGAACTGCCACGGTCTCGGCGCTCTGCTGCATCTTGCAGTATGGTGCCCGTACGGGAAATAAAATAGATTTAGAATTTTAGCGAAGAGTTACTCCTCGCCAACCTTTTTTGAGGTACTTACCCAGATAACAGCATCTTTTCTCCGGGAATATAAGCCCATCAGGAGATAAAACTGGTTCAAAGTAAATGATGTGATGATATTTCCTTTTTTAATCACTGTTATCAGAATAAAGAGCAGGACAAGAATTCCCAGCAAGATAGGAAGCCAGAATGCAAGACCGACTATCAGAAGGAGAAGACCTATGAAAAAGACCGTGGGGGTAATTACATACATGCAGATTCGCAGAGGATAAAATATCTTAGAGAATTTCCGGTCCTGTTTCAGGACATCACGGTTTGCAAGAGTTGTCTGAATCAAACCTTTAGCACGTCTTGCTTTCTGTGAATACTGTTTTTTTATAGTAACAGGCAGTTCCTCAAACACTTTCGCATTATTTTCATAGGATGTACGATGTCCGTTCCGGATTGCAAGAAAAGCGGTATTTGCATCATCTGCACCGGCCGCTTCCGGGATTTCTCCGATGGATTTCGGTTTTAATGCAAGAAGACATCCATTAACACTGTATGTCGCATCATTTGCAGATTCCCATTCTGCCATTCTTCCGAAAAATGAACGATAGACATTTTCCATAGATGTAATGGCATCGCTTTCTTTATTCGGCTGTAAATCACCGCAGACTGCTGCAATAGAATCCTCACTTATCAGACGTTTTACCAGCAGTTCCATTGCATCCAAAGAACAGAGTACATCAGCATCAGTGTCAATGACAATATCATTGGATGCTATGCGGTTTCCAATATTCACTGACTTATTTTTACCCATTCTTTCGGCATTGAGGTGGGTTTTCCAGTTCAGACTTGTTTTCTTTAATGCCTCTACAGCAACACCTTCCGTATTGTCATCAGGCTTATCGAGAACAATAATAACTTCCAGCTTATCCAGGGGGTATGTACTGTCACATATGTTCTGAATTTTTGCAGCAATGTTTCGTTCTTCGTTATATGCGCAGATTACTACTGAAATATTTGGAAGACTATCTCTATTTGTTTGCGGAAGTTCAGGTACTTTTTTACCGAATGTAATTCCGAAAAGATAAATGATATAGGGGATTGCTGCAATCAGAAGAACAACTACTCCTGTAATTGTCAGCCAGAAGAATATAGTCATGCATATTCATTGTATCCTTATGTATTAGAATTCTTTCTCTGGATACAGCAGACGGCCGTTTAGTTTATCATCTATTCTCTCCAAATAATACATATTTATTTCAAGTGATTCTATGAGTATGAATTTCTGGAACAACAAAAAAATCAGGTGCGGGATTATCGCCATTCTCACAGCACTCTGCGCAGTACTTGCATTTGTCATCAGAATCCTTCCGGTAAGTGATCTTGCCGGTGCCGGGGACATGATTGCAGGACCTGATGCATGGTATAACCTAAGGCTTGTAGAAGTTCTGATGAACTCCGGAGGATATATCAATTACGAGGCGATGACGCTTTTCCCGACAGGACAGGAAATTGTCTGGGGTCCGCTGTTCACTTACATCTCTGCAATATTTGCAATACTTGCAGGTGCTGCATCACGCATAGCAATTATCGATGCAGTATCCTGGGTTCCTGCAGTACTCGGAGCCCTTATGGTTCCGGTTATGTTCTTCCTCGGAAAAAAACTGGGAGACTGGAAAACCGGACTTATTGCAGCATTATTCATTGCAGTAATCGGAGGGCAGTTCTTTTCACGCACGATTTACGGTTATTTTGATCACCATAGCGCAGAAACCCTGTTTTCAACGCTGTTCTGTCTGTGTTATGTTTTAGCATTAGTACATACCCAGGAGAAAGAAATTGACTGGAAGAAATTTTCAACACTGAAAATCCCACTGATATTTGGTATATTTTCAGGAGTCAGTTACCTCTTGGGATTGCTGACAATGACAACATTAGTTGTCTTCGGCCTCTTTGCATCAATATTTACCCTGATTCAGTTTATTCTTGATTACAGGGCAGAAAAACCAACAGCGTATTTAGTGATTCTGAATATCCTGACCTTTAGTATTGCAGCAATTGGTCTACTTATCTACGGCATAAGGGATGGATTTGCTCTGACAAATTACTCTTTAGGATTATTTATTACACAGATAGCAGTAATTGCAGGAGTACTTATCCTGCTTGGTTTGACAAAAATTGTTGACAAATTGAAGCAGACACGAAATCTGAAAAGACCTTGGATACTATATCTGATGTCAATAATAATAGTTGCAGTTGTAGGCATTCTCATTTTTCGCATTATATCTCCTGATTCTTTCAGTTTGGCAGCTGAGAACCTCATAAACCAGTTTATTGCAAGCACAGGAGGCAGTGCAACAGTTGGAGAAGCTCAAGCATGGTCAGTAGGATTTGCTGTAAATTCTTTTGGTTTCAGCCTACTCTTAGCTCTCTGTGGTGCAGCAGTTCTCTTAGTAAACTATATTCAGAAAAAGAATCCTGCAGTGCTCTTCGTCCTTATCTGGTCACTGGGGATGTTAGTTCAAACTATTGGCGGGATACGATGGGAATATTTCTTTGCAGTAAATATCTCCCTATTAGCAGCAGTCTTTGTTTCATGGGCAATCAACATTGTAGTAGAAGATAGAATAAAACATACTTATCAAAGCAATAATAAGACAGAACTAAATGAAGATATTAATTCTGTACAAACAAAGAAAACTGGAAGGATAACTAAACGTGGGACTATACACAAAACAAATGCAAAAAAAACAAATCTTCAGAATATGATTGTACTTATTATTATTCTGATAGTAAGCGGAGCATTCGTCGGATTATCTACAGCAAACTCAATTACCACATCATCTGAACAAAATGGAGTGACACCTGCCTTCTGGATTGATGCTTGTGAATGGCTTGAAGAAAACACACCAGAAACAGGAGTTGACTATTATAAACTCTACAACAAAGACACTTTCACCTATCCGGAAACAGCCTACGGCATTGTCGCATGGTGGGATTTCGGACATTACATAACCACTATTGGTAACCGTATTCCTGTTGCAAACCCATTCCAGGCAGGGGTTGAAGGAGAGTATGGAGTAGCACAGATTCTAATTGAAACAGATGAAATTATTGCCACAGAAAAGATGGACTACCTGAATTCCAAATATGTAATGGTCGATTATGATACCGCAAACAACTTCTTCGGAATTATGAATATCTGGGCTGGAAAGAACATTGAAACCGCTTCTGACTACTACAACTCATTAGCTTTCCGTCTTTACACTCTAGGAGGATCTGAATATATAGACAAAACTGAAAATTCATCAATCCATGATATTCCTGCACTGAGACACTTCAGACAGGTGTATGATTCCCCCTACTACGGAGCATATGAAAACGGAGCTGTTGTTGCAAAGAACACCAGAATATTCGAGTATGTAAAAGGTGCCGTTATTAAAGGAACCGGTACAATAAGCACAAAGATTACCACAAACTCAGGTGCTGGAAACTATACTTATGAACAGACAAGCAAAGATGGACAATTTGTTGTTCCGTATGCAACCGGCAAAAACGGTGATGTGACTGCATCTGCATATACCATTAAAGAAACGGGACAGACATTTACTGTATCTGAAGATGCAGTCCTGAACGGACTTACTGTAAATTAACCATACAAAAACCCGGACGGGTTTCATCTTTTATTTTTCATTTCTGCGGGAACCCGCAAAGTGTATCCGTTAAAAATAGATACGAAATTATATTCAGATATTCCGTACTGCAGCATCAGCATTTTTCAGCAGCAGATTAGCAAGAAGAGGATCTGCCCCCACAGGATTTGCATACACCAGCGGAATCTCTTTCCCATTATTCAGACTGAATAAACCAGTTTTCTCACCGTCGTCAAGACCAATAAGATACGGTATGTTCTGCAGAACATGAACTCCGCTCGAAAGGAGGAAAGGAAGAATTATCAGTACATCTATAACTTCATTCCGCATTTCTTCAAGCCCTTCTTTCACGTCAGGATGATTATACTCAAGAAAACAGGATTTGATGAGAAGATTGGGACGTTTATTCATCATCATCTCTGCCGTTTCAACAGTCAGCTGTTTATTATATTCAAGCCTGCTTCCATGCCCTATAAGCAGGATTCCATATTTTACCATTAAAAATAGTATTTTGTCTTTTACAAATACTAAACTATTGAACTGACACTATCTGCGGGAATCTCTCTTAAAAACAATCCGATAACAATATGGTTTCATCAGACAAATGATGATACTATTTATGTCGTATAATGTTGAGATGCTGATTCCTGAAGAGAAAATCAATGCCCGCATCCGTGAACTCGCGGCTGAGATTGAACGTGATTACGCCGGCTGTGAAATCACATTTCTGGTAACCCTGAAAGGTGCAGTCTTTTTTGCATGTGAGCTTGCAAAGCGCATATCTCTTCCGGTGTTTATGGAATTCGTGCAGACGTCAAGTTATGCCGGCACACAATCAACCGGAATCATTACCATGAAACTTGATGTCTCGGCTGAAGCAGTTGTCGGAAAACACGTCATCATCATCGAAGATGTTATTGATACCGGAAGAACTCTGTCTAAACTGAAAGACTTAATTCAGTCCAAGAATCCCAAATCCCTCAAAATCTGTTCCTTAATCGATAAGCATGAATGCCGTGTCGTACCGTTTGAAGGAGACTACATCGGATTTTCGATTGGAAATTCCTTTATTGTAGGATGCGGACTTGATGTAGACCAGCGGTTCAGAAATCTCCCCTACATCGGTGTAATCCGCTGAAATACTTCCTTTTTTACAGAAGAATCCCTGTGCAGAATCAACCCTGCATGTTTATGCTGTAAAAACTGAATAGATAATAGTAATACACGTCAATGCTTTCCATCACTATCCCTGTCTTATCCGAAAGAGATCTCCTTGAAGCTGCCGTTCCGAAAGTTATCGAAGCGGCGGAGAAGCTGATGATGCCTTTTGAGATAATCATAGCATCAGATGGTGATGTCTGTAAAGCATCTGCGCAGATGTTTTCAATGGCTGATGAACGGATTGTTCACTGCCACTCCCCGGTGCGAAGAGGGAAAGGGGGCGCCATTCTTGATGCGCTGTCTGTTGCAAAAGGAGAATTCTTCTGTTTCTTTGATGTTGATTTATCAACTGACTTAAAACACCTTAGCGAGATGGCAGATGCGCTCAAATCAGGATACGATATTGTAATAGGTTCACGGACAAAGGCATTATCTGCCGTACAGAGAAGCCGCGGGCGCGCAGCAGCAAGCAGAGTGTATATCTCCTACGTACGCCGCAAACTGAATCTGAAGTATTCCGACTTTCAGTGCGGATTTAAAGGGTTTAAGACACCAGTTCTGAAATCCATTGCTGCAGAAACTGTTGAGCGCGGATGGGCATGGGATACAGAGGTGCTGACCCTTGCACAGCAGTACAGATATCAGATTTTAGAACTCCCGGTTATCTGGAAACAGGGCCCTCAGTCAAATGTAAAGGCGGCCGATGTCTTCAGAATGGCGCAGGCGGTTAAAAGAATCCGGAAGCGCCTGATAAATGCCGGAAAAATCTGAGCCGCATCTCTTTATTACACAGCAGTCAGGCATAACTATAAGTCATTATGAGTACCATAAATATAGTTACTCCTTAACGGACACGTGAAAATGTCTCGTCATTTTTCATAACCGCTGATGAGCTATGAGAGGAACAAAAAGTTCCTTGAGTGAAGTGATTACAATGGGTAAGATTTACCAGATGTTTGAAGTTCCGGAAGAACTCCAGAACAAAGCTCTCGAAGCAT
>DALTWQ010000089.1 GCA_029987025.1 Methanocorpusculum sp.
CTACGCGCTGACTAAAAAGTTCTCCTTATTTCAAAATCACATAAAATGGCGAAGGGCCGATTTTTTAAAATGTGTATAGCAGAGTACAGCCGCTGCTGTTCTTCAAAAATGATTATAACAATTTCTGTCGTCGTTTGAAATACAGGAGGTTGTTTTTTGTCAGCGGGCACTGCCAAAGAAACCGCAGTAAATCTCCACCGAACAACTAAACGCCTGCATTTCAGATGGATGTTAAATAGTTGCCAAATAATTTGTAAAAAAAGTGTGCCGGTTATTTTCTCTTCTGCTGTTTCTGCGGCTCAGGCAGTTCGATTTCTTCAGTAATGCCGCGTTTGAAATGTGCCGAGGTAATGCCGCCGGAGCAGAGTTCCCTGATTTCCTCTTTGAGGGCTTTTACCGGTTCGCCTGCAAGAGCTTTTCTGTAGGCTGACACCATCCGTCTGATATACTCCGGACTTCTTCCGCGGGCATCTATGGAGATTGCATTAACGCCGTGCGCTGCAAGCTCTCTGACATGTTCAATCAGACAGATTTCTGCCGAGTTTAAGATATGGGTTCTGCAGTCGGAATCACTTCTGATTCTGAAGATGCGCCCGGTCTTATCCTTCAGCGCCCACGACTGATTACAGCTGCGGCAGCCTTCCGCTGTTGCCGGAATGCAGTTTTCGGTAATCATCACCTCAAGACTGCCCTGCACCAGAACCTCAATTCTTGGCGGGTGAGCGTATCCGGCAAGCTGCTTTAAGAGAGCGTAAATCTGTTTTTCGGACAACTCCGGCGATAAACAGACCTGACGGCAGGTTTTTCCAAACAGTACTGCAGAGCGGGCGTTGGTGATGTTGAGACCTATTCCGCCATAGCGCTGAATGCCTGAAAGCATCGCGGAAACGCCGACAGACTCAGACATAATACCCGCTGCAGAGGCAGGTATCTTTTGCAGATACCGCATCAGGTCGTGTTCTGCAATAATCCGCGGCAGTTTGTAGATGACCGGTATGTCGTAGATTTCCTCAAAGCCTTCGTAAACGACCGCAGCTCCCGCAGAGTGTGCTGCTTTTGCACAGCTGACCGAGTCGGTATAGACAAATATTTCAGGTTCTGCGGGCGCAAACGTTCCTGTCTCTTTTACCGGTGTTTCACGTGTCATTCTGACGCGTTTTTCCTGCAGTGTTTCGGCACACTCTTCAAGGAAGGAACGCCGTAAGTCGGCAATAATTCCCATCGGAATAAATCCTTTGCCGTCGTACTCCATCTGAATCGAGCGGATGACAAACGGTGTTCCGCCGGTCTTTCTCATCTGCTGCTCGACAGCCTCGCAGGTGACCGGCTTTGACTTTGCTTCCATGAGCGGAATCGATGATACGGCTTTTTTGCCGTTTCCAAGAATAACCAGCCGTTTTTCTGCGTCAACTGCGACGATAATATCTAAGGGGATTTTTCCCGCCGGCGGTTTTGACAGAACCGCGGATGCAAGGTGCGCTGTCTTTAACCGGCTGGTAATCCAGAGTTCACTGCCGGCAACAATATCTTCCGGTGCCGGGATTTTGAACGCATCGCCTTCGGGAAAAATATACGGCTCTTTGTTTAAGGCAAACCCGATGTCGCGTCCTGCGAACTTGAATACCAGACCGTCACCGGTATCAGGCACCGGCCCTTCGATTTTTACGACCACTTTGCCGCGTTTCTTATCAATGCTGGTAACCGAACCTGAGTAAACGCCGCGGTTGTTCGGCTTTTCATAGTTCATAATCGTGGACTTTTTGCCCATCAGATATCCGGGAGTAAATCCGCGGTTGAAGGCAAATGCGAGATTGTCCATGTCCTCATTGTTCGGCTCAAACGTACCTGCTGCAGCAGCGTCAAGCGCCTTGCGGTAAATGGAGGTAACAACAGCCACATACTCAGGCGTTTTCATGCGCCCTTCGATTTTGAGCGCTGCAGCGCCGCTTTCACAGACCTCTTTTAAGTGCGGGTAGAGGCAGATGTCCTTCGGACTTAGAATATAATCCCCTTTTGTCGGAACCGGTGTTCCGTCTGCTAAAAGCGAATAGGGTTTTCTGCACGGCTGTGCGCACATGCCGTTATTGCCGCTTCTGCCTCCCACAGCAGATGAGAAAAGACACTGACCTGAGTAGCAGTAGCATAAAGCACCGTGTACATATATTTCAATGCCTATTTTATGTTCCGCCGCTGCGGTGCAGATGGCTTTGACATCATCGAGCACCGTTTCACGGGCGAGAACAATCCTGGATATTCCGTGCGCAGCAGCGAACTCAACGCCTGCCGTGTTGGTTATTGTCATCTGGGTGCTGGCGTGAAGCGGCAGATCCGGCACAACTTCGCGGGCAAGAGATAAAAGGCCGGCATCCTGAATCAGAACTGCATCCGCATCAGCATCTGATAAAAATCTGAGATATTCTGCAGCGGATGCTAAATCTGCATCGCGAAGAAGAGTATTTACGGTGACATAGACTTTTACGCCGTGACTGTGGGCAAAAGATATTGCATCTTCTATCTGTTTCTTATCAAAATTTGCCGCATAAGCGCGTGCGCCGAAAAGTTTTCCGCCGAGATATATCGCATCAGCACCTGCATAAACCGCGGCACGCAGAGCCTCGGGAGACCCTGCCGGTGCTAAAAGTTCGGGGATATTCATGCGTACTATATTGGATATGTTCTGTATTCAGGATTTCGGGCATGATGGATTTTTCGCAATTCTGCAGATTTTCCCTGCCGCGTCCCTGTGTCGGGATGCGTATTTTCAGGTCAATCCAATCTTTTTTCAAAAGTAGTCCAATATGTTTATATATTAAAAAATCAAATTATTCTAAAGTGATTAAAAATGAAGAGAAATATCAACGTTGCTCCGCTTAAGCAGACTCCGATTGAGAAACAGCGTGTCGAACTTGTCGAGCGTAAGTGTATCGGACATCCGGACAGTTTAGCAGACGGTGTTGCAGAAGCAATTTCCCGTGCGCTTTGTAAGGAATACATCGAAGAATGTGACGGAAACGTTCTTCACCACAACACCGACCAGGGCGAAGTTGTTGCAGGTGAATCTGCACCGGCTCTCGGCGGGGGTAAAATCATCAAACCGATTTACTTCCTCTTAACCGGACGTGCAACCCGTACCTTCGGAAACAAGACCTTCGCAACTGATGCAATTGCAGTTAAAGCAGCACGCGACTACTTACATGAGACCATACCTACTTTCAACATGGAAACTGATGTTATCGTCGACTGCAGAATGGGTTCCGGTTCAACTGACCTTCAGGATGTTTTCAACACCAGAAAGGGACACACCGTAGTTCCGAGAGCAAACGATACCTCTTTCGGTGTCGGTCACGCACCGTTCTCTGAGACTGAGGAAATCATCCTTGCCTTAGACAAGTACATCGCTGACAAGTTCAGACCCAAGCACCCGGCATTAGGATATGATATCAAGCTCATGGGAATGCGCCACATCAACACTATCAACATCACTGTCGCAGCCGCAATGGTTGACCGCTACTGCTCCAGCATCGATGACTATGTCGAGACCAAAGAAAAGATGGTCGAAGAGTTCGAAAAGGTTGCAAAGCAGTACACCGGACGCAAGGTCAAGATTGCTGTAAACACCGCAGATGTCATCAAGAAGAACCGTCAGTCCATCTTCCTTACCGTAAACGGAACTTCGGCTGAGATGGGTGACGACGGTTCTGTCGGAAGAGGAAATCGCTGCAACGGATTAATCACGCCGAACAGACCGATGTCCATGGAAGCAACCTCCGGAAAGAACCCGATTAACCATATCGGAAAGATCTACAACCTCTTATCCACCGAGATTGCAAAAGAGTGCTGCAGGAAAGTTGAAGGCATCGACGAGATGTACGTAAGACTTCTTTCCCAGATTGGTCACGCAATTGACTACCCGCACGTTGCAAGCGTTCAGTGCATCCCGAAGCGCGGCTACTACTTCAAGGACTTCGCAGGAGAGGTTGAAGAGATTGTAAACAGCCGCCTGGAAAACATCACTGACATCACCAAACTTGTCATTGACGGAACCTTAAAGACCTTCTAAGTACCGCACACTCTGTTTCGTGAAAACGGAACAAATCACGTATCTTTTTTTTACCAGTTGTATACGGACTTATCAACCATCTAATTGTTCATCCTATGCATATGTAATCTGGTAGTTTTGTCTGGTTAGTGATTTTTCTAATTCTCGCCCGTAGGGTTCGGACACAGATTATCACAGATTACACACAGATTACCAGGCACGCCGAATTACGGCGTGCCATCACAGATAAAATAAGAAATAGCGGAGTAGACATTGCTGAAGAAAAAATAAACCCGCGCACAAATAATCATGTCATCTTTCTTTATATTCATCTGTGAAGGCGAGCCGTAATTCGGCTCGCCGCGGCCGAAGGCCGCATCTGTGTGTAATCTGTGATAATCTGTGTCCGAGCCCTACGGGCGAGATTGGAAA
>DALTWQ010000090.1 GCA_029987025.1 Methanocorpusculum sp.
TTTCAAAGACAGTCACGGGTGTGTCGTGAAATTCTTTGAAACATCAGTTCTGTGAACCGGCAATCAAATCAATAATCCATCTTACAACGCTGAACAGAAAGCCAGCAATCCCGTACAGAACTCTCCAGCGGTAAATCCGGCGCAGAGCGTGAGCACATTTAGGATGGCGTCTTTCGAGACAAGACATTTCAGTCTCGAAATCTTTCTGAGGCGTTTGCTTGGATGACACATTATCAATCGTCTTTGGTACGTCGGTTCGGTCGAAAAAAGAAGAGCAGGAAAAACAGAAAAGGGGTTTAGAGAACAGGATATCTTTTCTGAATTTCCTGTTCTCTTTCTCTACTATAGTATTGGTTTTGTAACTATTTATGCGATTGGAAGTATTACCTTTTTTAGAGATATAGGGAGACAGCAATGAAATCAGATGCCGCTGATGATGCTGAATTCACCATTGATATCTGAATCAGATTTTATGAGTCAACTTTCCGAAAATTTCGGATAGTTCAAAATGAAGGGGTATGAGCATGAAGGAGTGTGAACTTAAAGGAGTATGAGAATAAAGGAGTTATGAACTGTTTTAAAAATCAGGTGAATTACTCCTCACCATATATTCTCTGCAGAATTTTTCTGACTTCTCTGATATCTGCCGGATGAAGTTCACCTATTTTTTCGAAGATGTCCAGTTCTGTCAGATAGAGTTTTTTAGAGCAGCGGATGGTTGACGGTTTTGTAAGTCCGGCTTTTTCCCACAGTTTTATCTGATACTCACCCTCATCATAGTGTCTTGGAGGGTGTGATGTTATCTTGAATGAGAGAATATATGCTGTTTCACGGTTGTAGATGAGTACCGGTCTTTTTTTGCACTCCGGCTGGTCTTCATATGCGACTTCAGCCCACCACAGGTCCCAGCGCTGCGGCCCTGAGGTCAAGAGTGCTGCTCCTTCCACTCCTGATATGCATCATCGTCTTCTTTGCAGTATTCATCTGCAGGAAGAACAAGTTTTCCGTCTTCTCTTCTGTATCCTTCTGCCGGTATGTCTGCTGTGTTTATGGTATGCGGCAGGCAGGTATCTGTGTAGTACTGCTTCATGCTTTCTTTTGTGATGATGCAGTTCATTCCGGGTTTATGGTGCTGCGTCCACGGACTTCCCGGTTTATGAGTAAGGTTTACTAATGTTTCTGCGGAGTAGATGCCGAATTCTGCATCTATATCTAAGAGGAGGTCTATTTCATCCGGAGTGAAGCTGTTTTTATTATATGGTCCTATTTCGCTCTGAATCACGTTGTTGCCGTAAATCCGGAATGCTGCATAGACAGATGGAACTACAGGTCCGTATTTCCAGGCTTCTATATCTTCTGCAAAGAGCGGGGTTCCGTATCTGGCGAGGTGGCAGCCTTGTGCAAAGTAGACGAGTTTATTCAGTTTTAAGTTGGTTATGTCGTTGTTTCCGCTGTTTCGGTACAGGTTTACAAAGAAGTTTGCAACGTCGAGTGCTGTTATCATTATCTTTCCCTCCTCCATTGTCTATGGTGTTAATTATTGTGTCAGCATGACTTATATGTTTCTTCATCAGCGGTGTTGAGTTTTAATTCTCCCGATGGGGGTAAAAAGTCCGAGATTCCATCTCCGAACGCGAATATAGTTTCATCATCTGTGTAATGTATAAGCTATCCCCAGACACGGGACGCATGCCTTCATCAGTCAGCACGGTAATCCGGCATGAGGCGGTACAGCGGTATCGCGGGTAATAATATACAAGTATAGGAATAAACAATTTGTATTTATCACAGTTGTTTACCTCCATAGTTGTATATGTCGGCACTATACGTCTGATGTAATGATACCTTTTGTGCCGATGATTTTTCAGCCATCTGAAGATTTTTTGAAAATCCCGCGCCATGGAAAACGTTCCCGCCGGGATTCGAATGCCGGGATATTATCAGATTTTCAGAGATAAAAAATAGTTTGGAGAAGAGGCTGTTTTTTCCCGGGATTATTTGATGCTGAGTTTTTCTTTCACCTCCTCTGACGGGAGCAGTTTCTGCTGTTTTATGCCGTATTTTTTCATGGCGCACCATACTGCTTTTTCCGAGCATCCTAATGCGGATGCTATTTTTCTGACAGATTTGTGCTGTGCGAGGAGTTTTCGTATGCCTTCTTCGTATCCGAGTTCCGGATAGCTTGGCGTCATTCGCGTTCACCTGTGCCGCTGTTTCCCGCTTCAAGCATGCGGCGAAGCCTCAGCTGGAGTTCCGTGCCGGTCTGTTTTGCGGCAGGGTTTGGAACGGCATGTGCTTCCATGGCTTTTCTGAGCTGCTCTGCAGTGCATCCGAGTTCGGCTGCTGCTGCACTCAGGCTGCCGTTTGTTTTTTGAAGTGAATCTTTGATGCTGCTGCGGCTGGATAAGGATGGGATGTCATACCAGTTTCTGCTCATGGTGATACCTCCGGTTCGGATTCGGATTCTAATGGTGTGCTGTGCGGGTGTCTGTTCATGGCAATGCCTCCGGCGCGGATTCGGATTCTAATGGTGTGCTGTGCGGGTGTCTGTTCATGGCACTACCTCCGGTTCGGATTCGGATTGTGTGCTGTGCGGGTGTCTGCTCATGACACTGCCTCCGGTTCGGATTCGCTGTTTGTTTCTGTGCCCGGTTCGTTTTCTGCGGCAGTGCTGTCTTCTTTTACTATCCGGTACTCTGCGGTGTGTGAACCGGCTTTGCGGTACTCGCCGGCGGTTGATTTGTCCGGGTATGCGGCATCGAAGTCTTTGATGTTTACGGTGTCGTAGAGATGTACTTTTTCGAGACCGCATTTGTCGATTAAGAGGTTTCGCAGCACATTGTGTCCTAACTCCTTTACGAAGGTGGAGGCGGATACTCTTGCTACTTTTTCGTAGAACTCCGGTTCGTTTCTTAAGAGTTTTTGTTTGTCGACTGCGGTGATGAACTCTGTCACTTCTTCGAGTCTGTAGAGTTTGTCACTGCTGCTGCGCTGTCCTGTGTCGAGGAGGAATCCCACAGTGTTTACGTATGCGAGTTCGAGTTCTTTTATGATGAGTTCGAGTGTCTCTTTTACGGTCTGGAGGCTGTAGGCACGTTCGAAGGGGTTGACTGCTGTTAGGCTGTGCTCTGCGATGAGGCAGGATAAGATGTCCTCTGCATTTGTGCGGATGGTTTGTGGTTCGGTCATGGTTTCCGGTTTTCTTTGGGTTGTGGTTTGTTCATTGGTTCATGTTTTTGTTTGGGTGCTGCTTTTTCCGCAGTTCAGCGGCATTTAACAGTCCTTCCAGGCAATCCCGGTTTTGAGCAGTTGTTTTCTGCTGTTTTCTGCTGTTTTCTGCACTGGATGTGTGTTGTTTCCTGCCTGCTGCCTGCTGTTTCCTGTTCTTTCCTGACTGTTTTCTGCACTGGATGTGTGTTGTTTCCTGCTGTTTCCTGTTCTTTCCTGACGGTTTCCCGGCATCAGTTGTTCACCCTTCGGGCAAGTTCGATTTTGAGTGACTGTTCTTCGACGACGGCGATGATGTCATCTACGGAGATGCTGTACTTTTCGGCAACTCCGCGGAGAATCTGTCCTCTGCAGCAGACATCGGTGAAGATTTTTGCTTTTGTCTCTTCGCTGATGCTGATGACGGGGTCCGGCTGCCGGTACAGTTTGCTGCGGACGATGTCGGAGACGCTTCTGCGTTTGATGCCGTATTTGTCTGCCAGGGCCTGCTGGGTTATGTTTCCTGCAGCATACTCGCGTCTGATGCTTTCTGCTTCGTCGTAGGTGAGTTTTGCCTGGCTGTGTCTGGTGTTTCCTGCAGGGCTTAAGAGTCTGAGGTTTTCGAGTCTGTTGTCAAGTTTGTTCTCGTTTATGTGGTCTACCTGCAGACCGGGAAGTTCCGGGATGCCGTGTACTGCTATCCAGATGACGCGGGATACCTGGACGTAGGTACTTGCAAGGCTGACTCTTCCATACCCGTTGTCGATGTTCGGTTTTAAGTATCCGCCGGTTTCCTTTGAGTAGATGTTTCCGGTGGATGGTTCAACGAGCCACCTGCCGCTGTAGATCTTTTCAAGTATCAGGATGTCGGGGGAATATTTTGCATGGTTTGCCATAGGCAGTCCTCAGGGGATGATGATTGCTGCCGAAGAGAGTTTTTCAGCTGCGGGTTTTTCTCCGGATTTTTCTCCAATTCTTTCCCGGGTATTTTCTCCGAATCTTTCCCCGGTCTTTTCCCGGGTTATATATCCGCTCTTTTCTTCGGTTTTGTCCCCGGATTTGTCCCGGGTTATATCTCCGCTCTTTTCTTCGGTTTTATCTCCGGATTTGTCTCCGGTTTTTTCTCCGATTCTTTCTCCGGATTTATCTCCGGTCTTTTCTCCGGATTTTTCTCCGGATCTTTCTCCGGATTTTTCCCCGGCCGCAGTTTTTGGCTGTGCAGTTTTTTCTGCATCTGCGGATGCTGCCGGTT
>DALTWQ010000091.1 GCA_029987025.1 Methanocorpusculum sp.
CGCATGCCCTTCGGTCATGCGGCTCGCGTTTGAGATTCGCGTTTTTTTCAGCAGTGCCCGCTAAGACAAATAACCCTCTCTATTTCATATCCGATCAGGAAATACACCCCATCTCTTATTTAATCTCGAAAATCAATTACTATACATGGCAGATGTAATCTTACTCTCCGGAAGCCCGCGTGCTGAAGGAAACACGGAATATGCACTTAACGTATGCAAAGAAGAGATTGAAAAGCACGGTCTTACCGCTGAAATCCTCACCCTTCGCGGAAAGGAAATCAAAGGCTGCATCGCCTGCGGTCAGTGCGGCAAATCAGGCTGCTGTTCCATAAAAGACGACTTAAACGCTTTCCTTCCGAAAATTAAGGAGGCAAAAGGATTCATCGTCGGTGCCCCGGTCTACTTCGGAACCGCCCGCGGTGATGTTATGAACTTCCTCCAGCGTATGTCCATGGTTGCCCGCACCAACGGAAACTGGCTTTCTGGAAAAGTCGGTGGACCTGTTGTTGTCGCCCGCCGCGGAGGACTTACCTCCACCCTGCAGGAGATGCTGATGTCTTTCTTTATCTCAGGCATGACCGTCTGCGGCTCTGATTACTGGAACATCGCCTTCGGCAAAGACAAAGGAGAGGTCGCAGGCGACGCAGAAGGCATGCAGACCTTAAAGACGTTTGCCGGAAACGTCGCAGAACTCATCAAAAAAATACAGTAACACAAGCGGGACAAACCCCGTATCTTTTTTTGGAATAAATACCTCAACCGTAACTAACTCCTGCTTCCCCTTTCATTTATTAACGGGAAACAACAAACAACATACACCAGATAATGCCAGTTCTCACAAAGACCGACATCCTCAAAACCGTACTTATCATAGCCGCCGCGTTCCTCGCCTACGGACTTGCCGCAGGCCTGCGTGCAGCATCCGGTGTCTTCGTCTCCCAGATAGCAGACCTCACAGGACTCAGTTACGGCACCGTAAGCTCTGTTGCAACAATACGAAACATAGTCTTTGCAATAGCCTCCCCGCTCTGGGGTTTTCTCACTCTTCGTAAATCCCACACCTTCATCCTCATCCTCGGACTGATACTGACAGCAGTCGGATTTGCAGGCCCCGTCATCATACCTTCATACGCCGGACTCATAATCTTTCAGGGAATTTTCTTCGGCGTCGGCGCAGGAGCTGTCGGCTACTCAATCGTATATGCTGCAGCAGCTCCGCTTCTCTCAGAGAGAACCGCCGCAGTCTTTGCCGGAATTCTCAGCATGTCCCAGGGAATCTTCAACATCATACTCGCACCTGCCGTAAAATTCAGCAGTGAATTCGACGGCGGATTTATCATCTGTATGCTGCTTATTGCAGCCTCTCTTGCAGCAATAATCCCGCTTACTATCCTCTTCAAGCGCAGGGGCGGTCATACCGATGCGGTATCAGACGAATCCGCAGAAAAATCCCCGGTAAAAACGGTCCTCAGAACCATGGTGAAAACCCCGTTCTTCTACCTCATAGCCATATCATACTTCACCTACGGCCTCTGTCAGGGAGGAATGATGAATCATCTCGTGCAGCGGGCAGTTTCCACAATGGGACTTAATGGCGACGGGGCTACAGCAGTTGTGATGCTCTACGGAGCAGCCCTTGTCGTCGGCCCTCTCCTTGCGGGAATAATTGCATCCAGGGTTGCAAACAAACGGTTTGCCCTTGCATTGATGTTCCTGCTCTGGGCTGCTGCCGCCCTCATTTCCTGTATCGCAATTCCGCCTGAAACCACAGGACTCTATATTGTATTTATCGTCATACTCGGCATCATTATTTCAATGGCTGTTCCGTATCATGCCCTGCTCACCCGGGAACGGGTATCGCTCACACACTTTGCAGCAGCATTCTCCATCATAACTATGTTCGAAGTATTCGGCTATGCCGTAAATGCATACTTCGGCGGCCGCTGTTTCGACATAACCGGGTCATTTCTCGGATTCGACCTCATTGTCATAGGACTCGCGGGAATAATCGGAATAATTTTTGCATTCGACGGATTCAGGAAACGAAAACTGATAAAACAGCAGCAGACCTGATTCGCACAAATCTGTTCAATAGCGGAAGATATCTCCGGCAGTTCGCAGATATACAGCTATTTATCATTGAAAAATTAACCTAATACATACTATGGGGAAAAAGAAACAATATAAATTAAAAGAACTCTCCTCATTTACGGAGGCAAAACAGAACTATTTCAACCGGGAACTGTCCTGGATTAAATTCAATGAACGTGTTTTCCATGAGGCTGAAAATCCGGAAAACCCGCTCATGGAACGTGTAGGCTTCCTCTCAATCGTGGGGGGAAACCTTGACGAATTCTTCTCGGTCCGCGTACCGCCATATCAGCATACCACAAAAGACCTTTCAAATGAATACACCAGTCTGGAAAAGACAAAAGACCAGCTGAGCATAATCTACTTACGCGTCATCTACCTCATGCGGCGGATGTCAAAACTCTGGAACTCCACACTCGTTCCCGAGCTCAAAAAAGAAGGCATCATCTTCCTCGGGTGGGACGACTTATCAGACGCAGACAAAGAAACATTCATGCACCTCCTCTCCGAACAGACCTTTACCGTCATAAGATCCGAGAAAGACATGGGAAAAGATGAATACTATGGAGGAATGGCCTTCGGTGTTGAGCTCGGTTCAGCTGCCGCCTTCGTCCTGGTTCAGCATATCATCGATAACCTGGGCCGCATCCTTCCGGTCGGAAAAAGCGGAAAAACATTCATCTTCATCGAAAACATCCTTGTAAACTATATTGAAAAACTCTTCCTCGGCGAAGAAGTATATGCCATATCTCCGGTCAGAGTAACCCGCGATGCTGATTTAGCGTTGCGCGGAGATGATGCAGAAGATCTCTATGAAGCCCTGAAAAAAGCAAAAGAAGAGATGCCGAACCGCGAACCCAGCCGTCTTGAAGTGCTTGAGTCCTTGCCGTACGGATATGCCGCAAAACTTGCTGAAATCTGCAAACTTCCCCCGCAGCTTGTCTATGATTACAAAGCCCCGCTCGGAATCAAGGATATCAATCAGATATCTGTTAAAGACCGCAGCCTCTATTACCCGGCATTTACGCCCTCAATTCCCGTTGGGCTGGAAAAAGAAGGATTATTTGCATCCATCAGCGAACGCGACCGCCTTCAGTTCACCCCGTACAACAGCTTCAGCGGACTCTTAAACTTCTTAAACGCCGCAGCAGAAGACGAACACGTCCAGGAAATATCGATGACGCTCTACCGTCTCGGTTCAAAGTCCCCGGTAGCAGATGCTCTGATTGCTGCCGCTAAACGCGGAATAAAAGTAACCGCTGTCATCGAACTCAAAGCAAGTTTCGATGAAGAACGCAACTTCATGTGGACCGAACAGCTCAAAAGTGCCGGCGTCAACGTCATTCACGGTCCGGCATCCCTGAAAACGCACGGCAAATGCTGTCTCGTAACCCGCCGCGAAGGAAGAAAAACCGTCCGCTACGGCACGATTTCGACCGGAAACTACAACGCGAAAACGGCGGGAATCTATACGGACTTCTCCCTGTTTACTGCAGACAAACGGATAACTGACGACCTTGTCCGGCTCTTTGAGATGCTCAAAAACGAAGACACCAAAGGTGAGTACAAACATCTCCTGATAAGCCCGAAGTACCTTGAGGACGGTATAACAGACCTCATACACAAAGAAATCGAGGCGCAGAAAACCAGAGGTGCGGGCCGCATCATCATAAAGACGAACTCCTTAACTGATAAGAAAATGATTGAGGAACTCTATGCGGCATCCGCAGCCGGTGTTAAAATCACTCTCTTAATCCGCGGTATCTGCATGCTGCGCCCGGGTGTTGCAAACCTCTCGGAAAACATCACCGTATCATCAACGGTCGGCCGCTTCCTCGAGCATGCCCGTGTATTTATGTTCGGAACAGGAGATGATGCCAAAGTGTTCATCGGAAGCCCTGACCTTATGCCCCGCAACCTGCGCAAGAGAGTTGAAATCGTATGCCCTATCTATGACAAAGATGTGAAAAACACTATCATTGACACGCTTAGGACCTACATTGAAGACAAAGGCGGCGCCTACTATCTCGACCAGTACGGACGCTACAGCGTGCCTGAAAAAGGTAAAAAACGTGCGCAGGAAATCTTCATCGAAAAGTTCAGTCAGATCTGAAAATCTTTTTTTTTTCCAACTATTCATCTTAAATCATAAAAAAAGTAATCCGTGGGTGTGAATAACCCGCCGGGATTTTTCAGGGCAGAAATGAAAACTATCAGGCCGTCTG
>DALTWQ010000010.1 GCA_029987025.1 Methanocorpusculum sp.
GGGTCAAAGCGTCCCAAACGCTCTAGGATGGACCAGGCTACCCTACTGCCCCTTTGTGCTTTATAGTATATGCGTTTGTAGTTTAAATAAGAATCTTTTCAGGCGGAGAAAAAAAAGGAGTATTCAACTCTTTAGAGCGGGAATGATACTTTTTTGCTGCCTACAACAGTTCCGTTAAATTTTCCGTTGAGAAGTGCGTCTTCTAAAATCTTCGGGTCTCTTCCGTCGATTACAATGAGCGGGACGCCGCTTCTTTCAGTAACTTTTGCAGCGACTAAGTCGATAATCATGTTTGAACCTGCATTCATCTTCTCTTTCATGATAAGAGAAATCAGTTCAGCAGGAGTCATTATCTCAAATTTCTTTGCGTTTGGATCATGCTTCGGATCTGCAGTGTAAATTCCGTCAACTGCAGTTATGTCGAGGAGCATTGAGGAGTTTGTCTCTTCTGCAAGAACGGCACCTACTGCATCGGTTGTCTGTCCCGGGGCGACCCCTCCCATCACAACAATTTTGCCGCTTATAGCAAACTCTTTTGCCTGGAGATAGGTTTCTGCGACACGCGGATATGCATAGTCTTTGAGCGCGCCAATCAGGAGTGCTGCATTGATGCGTGTTACCATGATTCCAATTTCATCAGATGATGCTTCATCTAATGCGATGTCACGGCAGGTGCTGATGTATCTGCGTGCTTCTCCGCCGCCTCCGATGACGGCAAAAACCTGGATTCCTTTCTGGCTTAATCGAATGAGGGTGTCTGCCCACTCTTTTAAGCGGTGTCCTTCGAGGGAAGGTACGAGGACTGATCCTCCGACTGCTGCTACAACCCGTTTCATATCGAGATATTATATTTGACCTTCTTTCCATATAAAATCCGTGAGAGCCGGCTCTGGTGTTTCGTCGTTTACCGGTGCAATATTTATCTGGATGTTAAACCAACATTATTATATGACACAATATCTTTTCGGAGAAGAAATTCTGCGCGAAGACCGCAGAGTCGGCTCTTATTTCGTCCGTTATCTTCCGTGGCTTATTATTTCTGCAGTTCTTGCAGTTGCTCCGTGGATTCTTCCCCTGCATTATGCATGGGTTGCATCTGTGTTCAATTATGTGATGCGGGTTATCCCGGACTATCTGTATGCAAGGATTGCGGTGAGCGTTCTTTTCGGCATTATCTTCGTTATTCTTCTTATCGCCTGTCTCAGAAATCTGAAGAATCCGCGTCTGGTTATTACTAAAAACCGTATCTGCTGTATGAAGCGTCCGAATCACTATCGCGAAGCACGGTTTGATAAGATTGATGCATTAAAGGTTCGCGGAAAAACTTTCGCGGTATATGCAGGGGGACGCAAAGTATTTGCATTCGGCCCTATCTCCGAACCGTACACAACCCGCGAGGCGCTTGTTGTTCTGGTTGAAAAGCGCTATGAGGATGATTCCTCTTCTGCCCAGACAAAACCGCTTTCCTGTTCCGAGGCTGAGCCGGTTTCAAAATCCGGTGATGTGTTTACTCACTAACTTTTTTTATTATGTTTGAGGATACTATTCAGAAGTGTCATGCTGTCCGCTACAATGACGGGGCTGTTGAGGAGTTTGAGGATTCTGTTGTTGTTGAGGATGTTGTAACACTGTATCTCAACGGTGCAGAGTATATTTCGATAGTTGCAACCGCTGACTCTTTAGAGGAGCTCGGCGCCGGCTTTTTTATTGCAGCAGGTATTGCAAAGAGTATCAAGTCGGTGCGTGTTTCCGGGTTGAAGGTTTATGTTGAAGCAGACGGCATCAGCTCGGTTTCCGGTGTGCTTGAGTCTGCCGGCGGTTTTTCCGGTTTTTCCGATGCTCTTCGTGTCTCAGGGGTTGATGTGCGGATTTCTCCGGAGGAGATTTTTGAGATTCGTGAGGCACTGAATGCGGATGTCTGGTCAAGAACAGGCGGTCTTCACTCTACGGTACTTTATCATCAGCATAAACAGGCAGCTCTTTTCTGTGATATCGGCAGACATAACACGGTGGATAAGGCAATCGGTTATATGGTGCTTCACGGATTTTCTCCTGCGGATTGTGTTGTCGGATGTACCGGCCGTCAGCCCGCCGGGATGGTTTCGAAGGCTGTTAATGCAGGTCTTCCGGTCATTGTGTCCCGCGCGGCGGCGACGACTTCCGGGATAGCTTCTGCCGAAAAAAGCGGCATTACGCTTATCTGTTTTACCCGGGATAGAAGATTTACGGTTTATGCTCATCCTGAGCGTGTTTTGATGAAATAATTTACTGTATTTCTTATATTATTTTTCTTTTTCTGATGAGGTTATGTGCAGGTATTTTTGTCTGCTTTGTGTGATGTCCGGTGCAGGGTTTTTGCCGGCTGTCTGTTTTCGTTTTTGTACGGTGTTTCCATTGGTTGATTTTTTTTTTGAATTGTTCTTTGTTTTATATACGTTATTGGTATTTATTGTGTGTTTTTATGATTTTTATCCTGTGGTGGTGATTTGTTTGTGCGGTACATTCCTCTGCTGTTTTTGTTTTTCTGTTGATTAATTAACTTTAAATAGCAATTTGACTATATTGAATAGTAACGCATCATGTATTTGACGAGTTTGTCATTTACTGGTGTGAGGTGATTTAGTATGGTTACATTTAGCCCAGCACAAGTATGTAATAAAATTGCAGTAGCTGGTAAGGGCAAGTGCGGACTCAGCGCTGGTAACATGCTGGTTCGTGCCTTCCTTGCTGGTGCCTACATTGCAATGGGTGCAGCACTTGCAACTGTCGGCTCTACCGGTGTCGCTGATGTTTTCGGCGCAGGTATTGCACAGTTCGTTCTCGGTGCTCTTTTCCCGATTGGTTTAATCCTCGTTGTATTAACCGGCGCAGAACTCTTCACCGGCGATGCAATGTTTGCTCCTATGGCAATTGCTGAGGGACAGACCACTATCGGCAAACTTATCAAACTCTGGATTCTTGTCTACATTGGAAACCTAATTGGTTCCTTATTCATGGCATTCCTCGTTTCCTACGGTCCGTATGTATCATGGTCTGCAGCAGGCGTTGCAACCGCAACCGCATTCGGTGTCCGCGCAATGGGCATCACTGCAGCAAAGATTTCCTACACCGGCGGAATGGGCATCTTATCCTGCTTCTTCAAAGGTATCCTTTGTAACTGGCTTGTATGTCTTGCTCTGTTCCTCGGACTTGCAGCAGATGAAGTTATCTCCAAGATTGTTGCAATCTGGTTCCCGATCATGACTTTCGTTGCATCCGGATTCGAACACTGTGTTGCAAACATGTACTTCATTCCGGCAGGTATCTTCACAAGCCTTGTTACCGGCGCAGACAAGTTCCAGGTCGCAGATTTATTCACGACCATGTGGACAAACAACATTATCTGGTCTACCTTAGGTAACATTGTTGGTGCAATCCTTATGATTGTCATTATCTACCACTTCTCCTTCAAGAAGGAGATTGCAGCCTGCAAGGCATAAGTAGAGAAAAATCGCGGAAAATCCGTGTCGGGAACTTTCCCGACCTTTTTTTCTGTCCGGCGGGGCAGAGTGTTTTGTATTTTGTATGTTTGAAAAACCAGGTGTTTTATCCCTTCTTTCTCTTCGTAAATCTAATATAAGATAACGAGTAATTATTCATCAGGAACGTTTATGATTGACGCACTTCTTGAAGGAAACAAAGTTTTTCTTGAAAAAGACTTCGAACGGAAGAAAGAACGCTACATGCAGCTTACAACCGCTCAGCATCCGACTGTTCTCTGGATTGGCTGTTCTGATTCCCGCGTAAATCCCGAAAGGATTACTCACTGCAGAGCAGGAGAGTTGTTCACGCACAGAAATATTGGAAACATTGTACCGACACACGACTGGAACTTTGCAACTGTGCTTGAGTACGCCATTAAACATCTGAAAGTAAAAGACATTGTAATATGCGGTCATTCCGACTGCGGTGCGCTTAACTCTCTTGATATTGATACATCAAAAGATGCCTACATCTCGCTCTGGATTAACAACGCACGTGATGCCAAGATACGTGTTGATGCACGTCTCGGCGCTGTAACGACTCCGGAAGAGAAGGCACACCGCAAACGTGAGATTGAACTTGAAAACATTTGTCTTCAGATAGAACATCTGCGTCAGTATCCTCTGGTCGAAAACGCGGAAAAGGATGGAACTATTCATCTTCACGGACTGTTCTATAACTTAGAGACAGGCGAGCTTTCCAAGATTGCCTGATCTCTTCTCTTTTTATTTTACTATCTATCCCGGCAATATTGCCTGGAAATAGTATCTTTTATTCTCTCCGGAGATATATGTATTAATATGACTCACCAGATTGACCTCTACTCGTCATCCACCTGCCCGCACTGCAGGCGGGTAAAGGAGTTTTTTGCAGAGCACAGCATCAGCTATACAAATTATGATGTCAGTGTAAAAGAAAACGCAGATAAAAGCGCGGAGGTTTCAGGTCAGCGCGGTGTGCCGGTAATAGTTATCGACCATAAAACGATTGTTGTAGGTGCTGACATTGCACGTCTTCAGGAGCTGCTGCTCGGTTCGTCAGTTTCCCCATCTGCTCTCTCTGCTGATTTTGATCTGGTAATTATAGGGGCAGGTTCTGCAGGGCTTTCTGCTGCTCTTTACGCCGGACGCAAAGAGATGAATACTGCAGTCATTTCTGGAACCGTGGGTGGAATAGTAATCCAGAGCCATCATGTTGAAAATTATCCGGGCATTCCGGACGTAACCGGCGATGAACTTATGCAGAAGATTTTCCGGCATGCAGAATCTGTCGGTATCAGAGTTATTGAAGATGTTGTATTAAGTGTCTCCCGCAGAAAAGACGGGACATTTCAGATTGACACGATGAACGGTTCATCTCTTACTGCGAAAGCCGTAATCGCTGCTGCGGGCAGACGTCCGCGTTTATCCGGTGCAAAGCGTGAGGATGAGTTCCTCGGAAAAGGTGTTGCCGTATGCACAGCCTGTGATGCTCCGCTGTACAAGGGTAAGATTACAGCTGTTGTCGGAGGAGGAAATACTGCTCTTGATATGGCCGATGAACTTGCAGATATTGCAAAAGAAGTGCATCTTATTGTCCGGAGCACGATAAAAGCTGATGAGATTCTTGTTCAGCGTGTTCAGGCGCATCCGAATGTAATAATCCATCTTGGATGGTCTGCAGATGAAATCTACGGTACAAAGTTTGCAGAAGGTATTATCATCAGCAGAAAAGGCAAAGGTCTTTCCGGATTGTTCAAGGCTGAGACAGAGAAGATTCCTGCAGAAGGAATTTTCTTAGGTGCCGGTCTTGACCCGAATACGAATATGTTTGCCTCGTTTGCACCGTTAAACGAGGAGAAAGAGATTATCGTTGATGAAAACTGCTGTACATCCATCCCCGGATTCTTTGCGGCAGGAGATTCTACTTCAATTAAAGCGAAACAGATTGCTTCATCTGTGGGTGAAGGAGTCAAGGCACTTCTGTCTGCATATGCATATCTGAAGAGATGAATCCGGCGGAATCTCCTTTTTTCAGAATAGAGTTACTCTTCATACGTTCCTTTTTTGACCGGCTGATATCATTTTTCAGAGGGTGTGAATCTGTTAATTATAATATTAATTCCGAAGATTTAAACATGCAGAAAACTCATTAGTTACATTAGAGACAGTTATGAAAATCAAAGGTGTAAATGTACACATCCCTCCGGCTGTGTGGGTTGTTTTTATCTTCTTTGTGGTAATGTTTGTCGCTCTCTTCTTCGGAGGCGGCTGCACTATGCCGAGTATTCTTTACTGGGGTATTCCGCTTGCCATGATTATGGTTCTTCTTGCAGGCATCAGCAACTTCAGTCTGTCCTCCCAGTATACCAAGCTTCTTCCCGAGTATGAAGAGTCCTCAAAGCCGACACGCATCAAAAAACTCACCCTTCAGATGCAGGGAAAACCTGTCAGAGTTGAAGGTGTCGTACAGAAAATCTCCGGTGTTGTTCTCGGAAGACCGAGAGTAACCATCTTTGACGGTTCAGCAAGCTGTATTGTATTCCGCTCCATCCCCTTAGATGAAAAAATAGTTGTGGGGGACAATATCGAGGCTGTCGGCATGGTTGTAAAGAAGTTTCTTATTGCAGGCGCTTTGTCAGTTCACGGTATTGGCATCTGGAAACGTGATAATGCTGACGCTCTTCCCCTCGATTATGCTGATGACGATGATGACGAAGTTCAGACTCCGTCCATTAAAATAAAGAAATACAACTAACTTTTTTTGATACCATGGATTTGAAAAAATATGCATGGGAACTGAAATTATCCCTGATTCTTATTGCCCTGTCTGCAGCAATATTTGCGGTAAAACTGCTGATTTTAGGCGACAGCGGCGAAAGCAATACATTCAGTTATATCTTTAATGCGCTCGGTTTTCTTCCGCTGAATGTGCTGTTTGTAACGCTTCTGTTAAACACGCTTCTGACCCGCAGAGCAAAGAAGGCTCAGCAGGAGAAGATGAAGATGGTTGTAGGACTTTTCTTCTCAGAGATTGGAACTGCTCTTCTTCGCATGTTTGTGCGTTGTGATGCAGATGCATCTCACCTCCGTTCGATTCTTTCCGTGGATAGATCCTGGGATTCAGAACGCTATCAGCAGGCACAGGATGAACTGTCAGAGTATCATGGAAAACTGTCTATGGACTGTGAACATCTGCAGGAGGTTTCTGTTCTTCTGAAGGAGAATCACGATTTCCTCCTGCGCCTTGTGGAAAATCCGGTGTTTCTCGAAGGGGAACGTACTGCTGATCTGATGCAGGCATTATTCCACCTCAGCGAAGAACTAAGCGACCGCTGTGGGTTTACCTGTCTTCCGCCGACGGATATCGCTCACTTAAACGGTGATGTAAAACGTGTCTATCAGTGGCTTTTGAAGGTTTGGCTCTCTCATATGGAATATCTTGCAGGAAAGTACCCGTATCTCTTGTCTCTCTCGCTTAGAAAGAGTCCGTTTGATGAACATGCGGACGTTGTTGTTAGAGAATAACTTTTTTTATTTTTTGCAGGTCTTATTTTCCTAATTCTTCTGCTGTTCTGGTATCCGTCCGGGATATCCGCTGCTGCTTAAAGATGGTATGATTTTTCATCAGAAGAGAGCTTACAACTGCTGCAAGAGCTGCCGGAATAATTACAGAAATATTTGCCGTCATCTCCACAACCATCAGAAGGATAGCAAACGGAGCGTGAGATACTCCGCCGAACAATGCAATCATCCCAACGATTACAAACACCGGGACAGCAGCAGCCGGAACCAGCTCCGGAAAGAGCATATGAGCACCCATACCCAAAGCCCCTCCGGCAAAAGCACCTACAGATAAACCCGGTGCAAATACTCCGCCTGATGCGCCGGAACCTATCGTAAGGGAGGTAAATAGAATCTTTGCAAACGGAAGAATGATAAGAACTGCAAGAGGAAGCATGTTAAATAATGCAAGCTGCACAAATCCGTAGCCGGTTCCAAGACAGCCCACTCCCGCGATAAGTGTCTCCGGCGAGAGGTAGGCAAGAACAATAATGATTAATCCCATAATTCCTGCTCCTGCAACCGGCTTTACAAACGAGGGAATCTTCCAGCATTCAGCGGCTTTGTCAAAGAGCCGTTTTGTGCCGTAGAATGATTTGGTGTAGAGAATTCCGAGTCCTGCCGCAATAACTCCGAGCACAAAAAAGAGCGGCAGCTGAACTGCACTCCATTCCATGGATATCGTTGAAAAGAGCGGGGAAAATCCGAAGAAGAGTCCGAATATTCCGTATCCGGTAAGCGAGGCAATAACTGCCGGGATGAGCACATCATATTTCATATCTCTGAGGTAGAGAATCTCAGCGGCAAGAAGAGCACCTCCGAGAGGTGCTTTAAAGATAGCCCCCACACCTGATCCTATACCGACTGCTATTGCAATTCTTCTTTCACGTTCATTGAACTTGAAGATGTCTGATAATATCGAGCCGAAACCTGCAGATATCTGCGCAGCAGGTCCTTCACAACCGGCAGAACCTCCAGTTGAGATGGTAATTATTGCAGATACGGCTTTAACAAGAGGGACACGCCAGCGGACTTTTCCGTTTTCATGATATGTTTTCAGTGCCGCATCTGTTCCGTGACCGCCGGTTTCCGGTGCAAATTTCCAGACAATGAGGGCTGATAAAAAAGCACCTGCAAGAAGTACCGGAAGAATCAGCCATATTATTTCAGGCGGCGCCCAGGCTGCGGCCTCAGAGATGGATTCACCTTCAGCCGGAAAATGATAGCCGAGAAGATGCGTGAGGACAAACTCAGAGCAGAGTTTCACTCCTTTGAAAAAGAGCGATGCGCCTACTCCTGAAACTGCTCCGACCAGAAGTCCTATTATGAGCAGCCGTTTAATTCTCAGCGGTTCATCTGTCATGTGAGATATATTATCCGCTATCCTGATTAATTATTTCGGCGTTTATGCTTCCCCTTTCTGTGAGAGTTTTTCGACTCTGTTCAGATGTCTGATGCGGTCTTCGTAAGATATTTCCGTGTAGGGCGTCATCCATGAATAAATTTCATCGACCTCTTCGGAAGAGAGCACATGCTCTGCAGATGCTGTCTTTGCCCTGAGTTCATCTGCGAGCGTATCAACACAGAATACCGATGTGTTTTCGCGGCTGTACTCCACTCCGTTTAAATTCGTGTGGCCGGAAAACACGATAACCGAACGGAAGATATCCTTTGGAATTCCCAGGATGTCTGACAGACTTCTGATATGTCCTTTATTCTGCAGAATGGGGCTGTAGAACTTCTTCAAATCGCCGTTGTCGTACACGACAGACCATTCGCGTTCATCCTTTTTGCCGAGAATCGTTCCCGAGTAGTTTTTACACTCGAACACATAGATCCCTGTCTCGGAGATGACCACATTGTCAATCTCGGAAAGCCGTTTTGTGCCGTCTCCGTACGGGACATAGAGGTTTTTCAGCGTCCGGTGATGGGCAGGTATCGTGTCCCGCCTTTTTAAGAGCACATCTACTTCATCCTCAAACTCCGCACCTTTTTCAGAGCCTGTCGTTCTTCTGAGATACTCTGCTTTTGCCGCCTCTTCTGATGCGAGAAGCGGTTTGTCGATTATGAGTTTGTCTTCTTTTCTGGTGCGGATATCCGGATAGTCGAATCCGCCGGTTTTGTCATCTGCCGGTTCGGTCTTTTCTGCCGTCTTTTTCGGCGTCTTTTTTGCGGAGGTTTTCTCAGCGGATTCTTTTTCCGCACGAACAGTTTTTCCGGATTTCTTTGCTGCTGTTTTTTTCTCCGCGGTTTTCTTATCAGCAGTCTCGCCTTCAGTTATCTTTGCTGCAGTCTTCTTTGCAGTTCTCTTTTTTCCCGCCTGCTTTCCTTCTGGTTCTTTGCCGGTTTCTTTTTCAGGCTCTTTTTTTGCCGCGGTCTTTCGTGTTTTTTTCGGAGTCTCTGTCTCCTTTGCTTCAGACTCTTTCAGTTTTGTCTGAACCGTCTTTTTTGACGCGGATTTTCTTCGCGGCGCAGACCTGATTCCGCGGAACACATCAAGGACCGCCCCCGCCTCTGCTGCGTCAGCAACTCTTCCGAGATGATATGATTTCTGTTTTCCCGCACCCTGTTTTGCCCTGATGGTTATCCTGGCTGTCTTTGTAACGGAATCAAAGAAACCTTCGCTGATTTCAACCGTGATGATATCTTCTGCATGAAGCGTTGTCTTCAGTTTTCCGTTTCTGATGATAAGAAGTTCCGAGTTGAGAATCTCGGCAGCTGATGTTTTTCTGCTGTGATTCTGCAGAATAAAAATAACCGCGGCGGGAATAATCAGAAGTAATCCGATTGCAAGATAGGTTGCGGGCAGGGTATTTGTAATCCGGAAAAGCGGAGTTATGAGAAAAGATACGGATTTTGCAAGTGCTGCCGGAAGAATAAGTACTGCTGCTCCGAGGAGAAAGAGTATGGCAGGTGTTAGAAATATCCAGCGGCTTTTCAGAAGTTTTTTATGCATATGTACGTCCGTACCTGTGTTGTGTATATCTGTTGGATTGATTCAGATAAAATGTTTCAGCATTATTTCCCGGGATGTAATGCGGCGCCGCAGGTTTTTCTCCCGACTGCGGCAGACAGATGCCGCAATGTACTCTTCTATTTCCTCTTCAATCAAAACCCTTAATGTTGTATACATCGAACAATTACACACGATAAGCCATGCAGACAGAATATTGTGAATTATGCGGCGCACCAATCTCTACAAAAGCAAAACTTGTTCAGATTGAAGGCGCAAAGCCGATGAAAGTTTGCGATAAATGTGCAAAACTCGGAACCGAGATTCAGCCCCCGCGCGCTCCGAAGACATCATACGGCCGCGACTACATCGCTGCCCCTGCTCCGCGTGTACAGAAGAGTGCCTCTGCAGGAAATGCAGCCTACCGCAAGCGGGATATGTTTGACTACATTGAAGGAGATGTTGTCGAGGATTACGCAAAAAGAATTGCAGCAGCCCGTCAGGCAAAAGGATACACCCAGAATGACCTTGCCTTCATCTTAAAGATGCAGGAAGTCGATATCAAAAAACTTGAACGCGGAGAACGTGCCCCGACTGAAGCTGAGCGTGTCAAGCTTGAAAAGGAACTCGGCATTGTGCTCCTTGATATCGATGACGGCGCATCAAATACAAACGCAGGCGGCGTTGCAGCAACGACATTAGGTGACGTGCTCCAGGTAAAACGCAAATGAGGGTGTGATGTATGCCATCCCCGTTTATTCTGATTAACTTCAAGTCCTACCGCGAAGGTGCGGGAAACAATGCAGGACGCATCGCTGAAGCCGCAGAGATTGTTATGCAGGAGTCAGGGGTTACGGTCGGCGTCGCTCCGCAGTTTGTTGAGCTTCATCCGTTCTGCAAACATTATGAGATTCCTGTCTACGCCCAGCACATCGATGCAGTTGAAGGGGCCTTTACCGGTCATGTCCCGGCATTTTCCGTACGTGCAGCAGGCTGTGCCGGAACACTTATCAACCATTCCGAGAGAAGACTTACCATCGCAGACATCGAGGCCTGTGTTGCAGCAGCGAAGTTCAATCACCTGGAGTCTGTTGTCTGCACAAATAATGCAGCAGTCTCTGCTGCAGCAGCGGCCTTCGGCCCGGATTATGTTGCAGTTGAGCCGCCGGAGTTAATCGGTTCCGGCATCTCCGTTGCAAAAGCAGACCCGGAGATTATCAAATCTTCAGTTGAACAGGTTCATTCTGTAAATAAGAATGTAAAAGTTCTCTGCGGTGCCGGAATCCAGACAGGAGAATGTGTCAGAACTGCTGTTGATTTAGGGGCAGACGGTGTTCTTCTGGCATCAGGTGTTGTAAAGGCAAAAGATCCTGAAGCAGTTCTTCGCGACCTTGTCTCGATGCTATAATATTTATTTTTTTTATTTTCCGAGGTTCATATGAAAACCGGTTTAGTTGTTGAAGGCGGCGGTATGAAATGTGCGTACAGCGCGGGACTTATCGACGGACTCCTGGATGACGGCATCACATTCGATGAATGCATAGGTGTTTCTGCAGGAGCAGCCAACGCCGCATCGTTTGTTGCCGGCCAGAGAGGAAGAAATATCAGATTCTATATAGAGCATCCGAAAGACCCAAAATACTGCGGTACGTCACAGTTTTTAAAGCACGGGAACTTCTTTAATCTGCAGTACATCTACGGTGATTTGACAAACGAGGGCGGCAAAGACCCGCTTGACTATGATGCTTTGATGAAAAGCAGAACAGAACTTTTCCTTACGGCAACGGATGCCCAGACAGGTGAACCGCACTATTTCGCAAAGTCCGAGATGCCGAGAAATGATTACCGCATCGTTATGGCAAGCTGCGGCATTCCTGCTCTCTGTAAACCGGTTGAGGTAAACGGACGTATGTATTACGACGGCGGGGTTGCCGACTCGATTCCGCTGAAACGTATTATGGACGACGGCTGCGATAAAGTTGTCCTCCTTCTTGAAAACCCGCGGACGTTTGTACGCCAGGCTCAGGGGCATAAGGCAGCGTATCACTTTATGCTCCGGAAGTATCCGAAGGTTGCAGATCTGGTAGATACCCGCCACATCCGCTATCAGGAGTGTCTGAAATGGGTCTATGAGATGGAAAAAGCAGGCAAGGTCTTTATCTTTGCTCCGCCGGAAGGAACCGGCATTTCCACGTCAACAGTCGACATTCCGCTTCTTACAAAGCTCTATGAGACAGGGCTTTCTGACTATGCGGCAGGCAGAGAGAAGATGCTTGCATATCTTGAAGGGTAGAAACATGTTCGGACGGAAAAAATCAGAGGTAAGCGATGATGAACTTGCGATGCAGACGCTCAAAAACTGTCAGATGTCGATGGGGCAGATTTTCCATGAACAGACTGCAGCAGAGCGGATTGCATCTGATGAAGAGTTCATGCGCGGATTTATTGACTCTCCTGAGTACAGGGAAGCGTTTGCCGCCTACGCAAAACGGATGGGAAAGGAGTAAGCTCTTATTCATTTTTTTGACCGGATAATTCTGAATCTTTGAAATGATGTTTTCCTGAGTTTTCTTTTTCGAAATCATGACTGATGTATCCGTGAAAACAAACCGGCTGATTATCCACACTGCATCCTCTTCTGAGATGAAAGCCTTCATTGATGCACAGACGGATGATGTCTTAAAACAGGCGTATCAGGAGATGCTTGATGGTGCTTTATCTCATCCGGATATGCATGTGTGGTATGCTCTCTGGATGATTGAGCTGTCTGACGGAACGCACGTCGGGGAACTTTCCTTCAAAGGATTGTCTGATGACGGAACGGTTGAAATTGGTTATGGCATTCTTCCTGAGTACAGACATAACGGATATGCGGCAGAGGCAGTATCTGCAGTTACAAAGTGGGCGATTAAGCAGTCTCCGGTACGGGCTGTCGAGGCTGAATGCGAGGCTGATAATGCTGCATCAAAGCAGGTGCTGATAACGTCCGGGTATATTTTGACAGGTGAGTATGGGGATGAAGGGCCGCGGTTCAGGTATGCAGGATAACACGTGGTGATTCTCCGATAACAAAACATAAGTTCTTTTCAGTCGAAATTATACATATAAAATGTCGGGAAAAACCATCCGGCTGGAACGAATCATAGACCGTACGACCGGCCGTGCGTTTATCGTTCCGCTTGACCACGGGGCAACGCTGGGACCATTGCCCGGGCTTACCGCAATAAAAGATACGGTAGCTCAGGCTGCAGAAGGCGGCGCTACCGCTGTTGTTCTGCACAAGGGAATGGTCTCAGCAGGTCACCGCGGATTCGGCCGCGATGTGGGTCTGATTGTTCATTTAAGTGCTGGAAGCGTTTACGGTGCCGACCCTGACAGCAAAGTTCTGGTATCCTCTGTTGATGAAGCACTCACGCTCGGTGCTGATGCTGTCTCTCTTCAGCTCAATGTCGGAGGCGCCGGAGAACCTGCCATGCTTTCTGCCGCAGGAAAAATATCGGCAGACTGTGCCGGATGGGGTGTTCCGCTTTTAACCATGGTGTATCCGAAAGGAAAAGCAGCAGAAGATCCCTCGTCTGCAAAAGCCTGTGTGCGTATCGCAGCAGAACTTGGTTCTGATATCATAAAAACAAGCTACACCGGTGATTATGACTCGTTCCGCGAAGTTGTCCGCGGATGTCCTGTTCCGGTGCTGATAGCAGGAGGGCCTGACATCTCATCCGATCGCGACCTGCTCACTATGGTCTATGACGCTCTTGAGGCAGGTGCTGCAGGTATTGCTATTGGAAGACGCATCTTCGAGCATCAGAATATTTCCGGTATCTCTCTTGCTCTCTCAGATATTCTCTTCCGCAAAGCAGATGTTGAGACTGCACTTCTGAGGCTGCAGAAATGAGTGAACCTGCTGAGTTTCCGTCTGTTTTTGTCTCAGCTGATTCCGGCGATTATTCCGTGCGTAAAAAGACTGCAGAAGCGGCGCTCGAAAACGGTTTTTCCGGGATTATCCTTGCAGAGTCCGATACGGAACTTGCCCGTTTAGGCAGATTCACTACTCTTTTCAGAGAAGGAGATGCTCTGCTGCAGAACGGAAAAAGAGCCGGTGCCTGGTATCACATCGATTCGGCAGCAGCGCTCGATGCAGTATCAGATGACGGCGGGATTGCCGTAATCGAGACGGAAAACTGGCACGTTCTTCCGTTCGAAAATCTGATAGCACGTCTGAAAAAGACAAAAATATATGCGCTGGTCAAAACATCTGCAGATGCAGAACTTTCCCGCGAAATCATGGAGATAGGATGTTTCGGACTGGTAATTTCTGCACCTGCAGAATCTTTGAAAGAGTTTGTTGCATCCGGCGAAACCGAATCTGTGCAGTTTCAAAACGCACGCATCACCCGTATCTCGCCGCTTCCGCTTTCGGACAGAGTCTGTATTGATACCGCCTCGATTTTATCTCCGGACGAGGGGATGCTTGTCGGGTCATCATCCGCGTGTCTTTTCTTCATCTGCTCGGAAAACGCGGTAAGCGAGTATACTGCACCCCGCCCGTTCCGTGTAAATGCGGGAGCGGTTCACTCATACATCCGTCTTCCAAACGATACAACAGGTTACCTTTCGGAACTTTCTGCAGGGACGCTTCTGCCGGTTGCTGATAAGAACGGCCTTCTGCGGACTGTTGCTGCTGGTCGTATCAAGATTGAAAAACGCCCCATGCTTCTTGTCGAAGCAGATGTTTTAGATGATGCCGGAAACGTGATTCACTCCGGTTCTGTTATCGTGCAGAATGCTGAAACCATTCGGTTTATGACGGCGTCAGGGCCTAAGTCCGTTGCGGATCTGGCAGCGGGAGATTTTGTGTTTGTTACGATTGATTCCGGCGGCAGGCACTTTGGAACAAAGGTTGACGAGACCATTCGCGAGTTATGACGAAAATCTGTGCTGTTGCCGTAACGCCGGAAGACGGCATCTCTGCTGCGAAACGAGGAGCAGAGGTTATTGAGTTCAGACTTGATTTGTTCCCGTCTGTTCCGGATGATTTTTCGTTTTTCAGACAGACATCCCCCTCGGGAGAAATAATTCCGACTATTGCCACTTTTCGCGGATGTTTAGATGCGGAAATGTATGAACGGGCGTTTGAAGCAGGTGCAGCGTATGCTGATATTGAAGGATGTTCTCCTCTTCGTGATGAGTTTCCTGAAAAAATAATCTGTTCGGTGCATGATTTTGATGCTGCGCCCTCATCTGATGTAATTGTTGAACAGATGCGGGATTTATCAGAGTCGGGGATTCCGAAAGGTGCGTTTGCTGTCCGCGGCATCTCTGATTTGCTTTCAATTGCAGATGCGGCAGCAGAACTTCGGAAAACCGGTAAGCCGTTTATTCTCATCGGAATGGGAAATGCCGGAAGAGTTACCCGTGTGCGTGCTGACACGCTCGGTTCATGGCTTAATTATGTCTCAAACGGAGTCTCTGCTGCTCCCGGAGAACTGCTGCTTGCTGACGCTCTTTCGCTTGGAAAACATCCGGCGGTAACCGGTCTTTTAGGCTGCCGTGAAGCGGTTCTGCGGAGCAGATCTCCTCAAATTCATGCTGCAGCGTTCCGTTCAGCCGGTATTCCCGGCATCTATCTGCCGTTTGCCGCAGAAACCGCTGATATGGCGCTTGTTCCGCGGCTGATGAAAGCGTATGATATCGACGGACTGAATGTTACGATGCCGCACAAAGAAACGGTTATTCCCCATCTTTCAGCGCTGGATGATTCCGCAGAAAAAACCGGCGCGGTAAACACCATCTCAAAAGACCTTACCGGGTTCAACACTGATATTGCAGGTGTTGAGGCGCTCTTTTCCGGATTTTCTGTGAAAGGAAAATCCGTGCTGATTTTAGGTGCCGGAGGCGCTGCCCGTGCAGCTTCCGTCTATCTGAAGGATGCAGGAGCAGTTATTTCTATTCTCAACCGTACGTATGAAAAAGCGGAAGCGCTTGCAGCATTCTGCGGCGGAAAAGCGGTCTCTTCTGCCGGCCCTGCCCCGGACTATGACGCTGCCCTTCTTGCATCTCCTGTGTCTCCGGTGCCGCCTGAAGCTGTTCTTCGCAAAGGCATGTTTGCGGCTGATATGAATTATCTGCACTCCGCATTTCTTGATTCTGCGAAAGAAATCGGCTGCCGCACTGTTTCCGGGAAAACCATGCTTACTGCACAGGCTGCCCGTTCGTTTCAGATATGGATGAAGACCGCTGCAGATTCTTCTGCGATGAATGATGCATTCGGAGATGAATCATGACAGGGTACGGGGTTTCCGGCGGTGCACTTTCAATCGTCAATGCGGTATCTTCCGGATTTGGTGCGGCGTACGGTATCTCTCTTTCAACGAGGGCAGAGGTATGTGAGGCAAGAGGCATAACTCTCCGGATTAACGGCAGAATTGCAAATCCTTTTTTTGCGGAAGCGCTGTTTTCCCGGTTTTCATCCGTCTCAGTTGACCGTCTTTCCGGCGCAGACATTTCTGTTGTCTCTGATATTCCGCAGTCGGTGGGACTTAAGAGCAGCAGTGCTGCGGCGAATGCGATTATCTCCGCTCTTGCTGCCGAGTCCGGAATGTCTTTATCCCCGCTGGAGATTCTGCGTCTCGGATGTCTTGCGTCGCTTGATGCGGGAGTCAGCATTACGGGTGCGTATGATGATGCAGCGGCCTGTCTTTTAGGCGGGGCTGTTTTTACGGACAATTTCCGGAAGAGTATTTTAAAGCGTGTCTCCATGCCTGAATCGCTGACCGCAGTTATCGCAGTTCCGCCAACGGGTGCACGACTGTCTTCTGCGTTTCCGAAGGAGAAACTGAATGCGGAAAAGAGCCGCAGTATCTTTGACGCGGCGTATGCCGGCGATATCTGCAGTGCAATATGCCGAAACGGTGCGCTTGTATCTGAGGCGCTCGGCATCAAAGATACCATCTCTGCCGCTGCATTGTCCTGCGGAGCCGCTGCTGCAGGGGTTTCGGGAACCGGTCCTGCTGTCGGGATTCTGATTGAAAAATCAGCAGTGTCTGAGTTTCTTTCGGCATTCAGACCACAGATTCCTGACGGTTACACGATTATCTGTACTGATGTAAGGAACGGGATGCTTTGATGTACACTGTCTATCCTTCGAAAATCTCAGGCACGGTCCGGGCTCCGGCATCGAAGAGTGAAACACACCGTGAGTATGTTTTATCAGCTCTTGCCCGCGGTACGTCGGTTATCAGACATCCGCTGGTATCTGCTGATACGGAGGCGACACTCCGCGGTATTGCAGCGCTTGGTGCGAATGTTGTTCGGGACGGCTCTGATGTTATAATTACGGGAGGTTTTCTGCACGCAGCAGATGATGTAATTGACTGCGGAAACTCCGGTACCACGCTCCGGTTTCTGACGGCTGCTGCTTCGCGTTTGTCCGGCACAACACGGTTTACCGGCGATGAGTCGCTGATGAAACGTCCCATGCA
Organism: Methanocorpusculum sp.; assembly: GCA_029987025.1. Taxonomy (GTDB): domain Archaea; phylum Halobacteriota; class Methanomicrobia; order Methanomicrobiales; family Methanocorpusculaceae; genus Methanocorpusculum. The sequence continues at coordinate 17,499 of DALTWQ010000010.1, forward strand.
GCCGCTGCTGGATTCCCTCTCTGCATCCTGCGGTGCGGTGTTTTCCTTTGAAGACGGTATTCTTTCTGTTACCGGTTCTTCCCGCGAGGCAGTTTGTGCAGAAATCTGCGGCGATATATCATCGCAGTTCATATCTGCTCTGCTTATTGCGGGTATTTCAGTGAAACTGACCTCTCCGCTTGTCTCTTCTTCCTATGCGGATATGACAGTTCACGCACTTGAAATGAGAGGTGTTCACGTTGAAAAAACGTTGGACGGGTTCATTGTTGATTCGAAGAAGGATGTGCTTCTTCCGCGAACAGCTGAAATCAGCGAGGACTGGTCGTCTGCGGCATTTCTTTTCGCCGCCGGCGCTGTTGCAGGAAGAGTTACCGTAACCGGTCTTGATTTGAACAGTACCCAGGGCGATAAACACATTCTGTCACTTCTGCAGGATTTCGGAACAGATGTTTCTTACGACGGTGGAATTACGGTTAGAAAATCGCAGCTGAAGGCTTCTGATGCGGATTTGTCTGATAATCCTGACCTGTTTCCCGTCCTTGCGGTTATCGCTGCTGCGGCATCAGGAACCAGCAGACTTTATGGTGTTTCACATCTTATCTACAAGGAAAGCAACAGACTAAGCGCCATGAGTGCGATTCTTTCTGAAATGGGTGCATCTATTGAGGTATCTTCCGGTTATGTGACAATAACCGGCGGAAACCTGCACGGTGCATCTGTTTCCGCGGAAGGTGACCACCGGCTCTTTATGGCGGCGGCTGTTGCGGGGCTTTGTGCGGAAGATGCACTCTCCATCTCTGATGGAGACGATGTCTTTGCTGTTTCATACCCTGCCTTTGTGCAGGATATACGCCATCTTGGCGGTGATATACGATGAATACTCTTGGAAAATCCCTTCGGATTTCGCTTTTCGGCGCAAGTCATGACTCCTGTGTCGGATGCATACTTGACGGTCTGCCGGCAGGATATGCAATAAATGAAGATGATATCATGTCCGACCTGGCGCTTAGAAAACCGGCTCCGGGTATCGGAACTTCCCGTCATGAGGATGATATTCCGGCAATTACAGGTATCTCTGAGGGATGCACTACGGGTGCGCCTGTCGTAATTACGTTTGCAAATACCGATGTGAAAAGCAGTGATTATGATTCGGAAATGCGTATTCCGCGCCCCGGTCATGCTGATTATCCTGCGTTCTGCAAGTACGGCGCTTCTTTTGATGCACGCGGCGGCGGAATGTTTTCGGGACGGATGACAGCACCGCTTGTCGCAGCAGGCGGTCTTCTCCGCGGTCTTCTTGCGGCTTCAGGTATCCATGTCGGTTCGTATCTGACGCAGGTTGGAAAGGTTTCTGACAGCGGCTGCTACACGCCGGATGAGATTTTCCGTGTTTCCCGCACGAATCCGCTCCGGGCTATGAGTGCCGAACTCGAGATGCAGATGAGAGCAGAAATCCTTGCCGCTAAGTCTGACGGCGACAGTGTGGGTGGGGCAGTCCGCTGTGTTGCAGCAGGTCTTCCGGCAGGTCTCGGCGAGCCGTTTTTTGATTCGCTCGACGGAGAACTTGCCCGCGCGGTTTTCTCGGTTCCGGGGATTAAAGGAGTCTCCTTCGGCGAAGGGTTTGCAGCAGCAGGTCTTCGCGGTTCGGAGAATAATGACTGGTACTCGGCGCTTTCTGACGGAAGAATTCATCCTGAATCGAATCACGCCGGGGGCGTTTTGGGCGGTATGGCTGATGGTGCGCCTCTTGTGATGGATGCAGTTTTTAAACCGACTCCTTCGATTTCGCGTGTGCAGCGCTCTGTGAATCTTGTAACGCTTGAAGATGCGGAGATTTCCGTACGCGGACGCCATGATCCCTGTATTGCACCCCGCGGGGCAGTTGTTATTGAGGCGGTTACGATTTTTACGCTTGCTGATTTATTGTTCAGAGGTGGATTTATTTGCCGGAGATAGATGCCAGTGCTGAGATTTTCCGTCTCAGATCAGAGATTGCAGATATCGATTGTAAGATTGTGCAGCTTGCTGCAGAACGCATGAGATGTGCGGAAGAAATCGGGAAATTCAAGAAACTCTTCATGATGGATGTCAGAGTACCTGCTGTTGAAGAGGCGGTTAAGGCACGGTATATATCCGAGGCTCAAAAAGCAGGTCTGTCGCCTGAGTGTGCATCGAAGCTTGCTGAGATTTTGATTGCAGAAGCGAAACAGGTGCAGATGCAGTAGGCTTACTTGCGCACAGATAACTCTATTTTTTTGTAACTATTTTCTCTTATCTGAAATACCAACAAGTGATTTTGCCGGCGTGCATTGCCATTTCTCGCTTACGCTCGGACACAGATTTCCACAGATGACACACAGATACTCGCTATGCTCGCGGCGAGCCGAATTACGGCTCGCCTTCACAGATAAAAAAGAAAGAAATGTAGTGTCTTTATTTGAGGTTGGATTATTTATCTTCAGTAATATCTGCTTAAATATATCATATATTCTCTGTAGGCACGCCGTAATTCCTCTGAGGCTTTAAGCCGAAGAGATGAGCAAGTCTAGCAAAGCGACTTGCGACGGCGTGCCCGTAATCTGTGAAAATCTGTGTCCGAGCCCTACGGGCGAGCTAACCAAAACACACTGACAAATCTAACATTCTATCATGAATAAATATAGTTACAAAAAAGGTTATGATAAAAATATACTTATAAGTGCACAGAGTGCACAAAGTGCAATCAGAATCTCTGCAATATTATTCATCTTTGAAGAGCCTGACTTTTTTGCCATCGAAATGCACAGCACAACAATTCCAATTACCATCATCACGAATGCTGCAATAGTTAACGGGCTAATGAGGGTAATATCGAGGGGAATTATCATGAACGTTACAGAACAGAGGCGGATAATATAGAGAAGAAGAGATATGCCCGTACATATCAGTGCTGCAATAGATAGGGCTTTGTTCGGAGTTTCAAATGATGCTGCTGCCATGGAAAAATAGGTTTGTTTTTCAATCGTTTATAGATTCATATTCCGGATACGTTCGCGTCTGACATCTTTTATCATCGGAAGCGTACAGTCAAGGAGAACCTCCTGCGGCTGATTCTTCAGTGCAGCGGCAGCAGTGGCACCTATTATGCCTCGTTTTCCGAAGACGGAAACACCGCATTCCTTTGCCGCGGTTTCAGCTTCTTCAAAAGATACGCGTCTGCTGCGTACGTCAGCTGCAAACGCCTCAAGTTTTTCCGGCACAAAAATACCGGTCATAATTGCAACACCCCAGTTCTCCGAGAGGCTTTCGTCCTCGACAAATCTGCAGATTTTTGCCGCAAGCACATCCATGTTTTCCTTAGGTGCAGCAAGTTCTAAGAAACTGCAGGAGTTTCCGGCGGTCATCTCCTCAATTCCTGGATAGAGAGCCGCAACCTGGTGACGTATTCCGGTGGCAAGACCTGACTCAATCAGATACTTGAAAAGTGCATTGGCAAGCGCAAATGTAGCGCCGCCGCAGCCTTTCCTGTCGGTATCATCAATTCCTACCGTTACCGGAAGCAGTGCTTTTGTCCGGACAGTTCCGGTAACAAATCCGTTTTCTGCGGAGATGTGTACGCCGCAGACACCTTTCGCCATCCCCATCATGGATGATAAGGAGTATGCCGCCCCGCCGTAGATTGAGCGGATAGTTTGTATTACCTCATCTCCATTCAGTTCGACTGATACCAATCCGACAGCGGCGTTTTTAAGCGAGAGCTCTGCCGGAGTCTCCGGATGCTCTGCATCAGAGATGCGGGCTGTCTCGCGGAAGATTAAGCCGTCACGGGAGACAGAGATTGCTGCCCCTCCCGCTTTTCTGTGATGATACTCGCAGAAGCCTGCACATCCGCTCGACATGCACTCATGAAAAATCTCGGCACAGCCGTCAGCAGCGGTTGTAAAAATACGTCTGCAGGTCGTCTGCGGAAGAGCGCTTCGTGCCGCGTACCGTGCCGGGTTTCTTCCGTGCTGCTCTTCCTTGATAAAAATACAGCCTTCTTTTAAGAGGCGGTTAATCCAGTCCTGGGCGGTTGAGCGGGGAAGCTGTTCTTCTTCAGCAATATCAGATGTGGTAAAGTATCCTGCTTCGAAGGTTTTCTTCCGCATTGTCTGCAGAAAAAGAGTTCTGCGGCGGAGAACTCCGCTTGCAGATTCTGTTTTATCTCCCTGCTCTTTTGTACGCATGAATCAGAGATTGTATTTTTTCATGATAAAGACGAGGTCGGAAAGAACCGCGGATGCAGTCTCGGTAGAGCCTGCGCCTGCACCAATGAACGTAATGTCGCCAGCATACTCAGTCTCGACGGTGATTGCGTTCAGCGTCTCGGATAAGACTAACGGGTCATCTTCGGGCAGGAGACGCGGGGAGACTTCGAGGTCTTTTTTGTCCGGGTAGAGGGATGCAATGAGACGGATGGTGTGTCCTGTAGTGTGCGCCATCTTCATTGCTTCCGGCGTAATCCGGTCAATTCCGGTGCGCTGTACGTCCTTCAGTTTTACATTCATCCCAAGAACAGTGTTTGCCAGAATGACGAGCTTGATTGCTGCATCTGTTCCGTTGACATCGTATGTCGGGTCTGCTTCGGCGTAGCCTAAGTCGCGTGCTTCAGATAAGGCCTGCTGATACGTAAGGCCTTCTTCTTCCATACGAGATAAGATGTAGTTGCAGGTACCGTTTAAGACACCGAAGAGTGCTTTGATTTTGTTTCCTGCAAGACCGTTTTTGATACCAGTGATAATCGGAACTGCGCCCGCAACCGTTCCTTCGAAGCGGATGTCTGCGTTGTTTTCCTTTGCAAGCGCCTTTAAGTCGCGGTAGGCTAAAGAGATAGGGCCTTTGTTGGAAGTTACGACATGCTTTCCGCGTGATAATGCAATCTTGATGGTGGATAAGGCAGGTTCACCGGTCTCGGCATTTGTCGGGGTTACCTCGACTAAAACATCGTAGTCAACCTCTGCTGCGATGCGGAATGCAGTCCAGTCGGTTGTTCCGCAGCGGCCGGTCTTTTTCTTTGCCTCCATGATAGCATCGAAATAGATTCCTTCCGGATTTACCACGCCGCTTTTAGAGTCTGCTGCGGCAATTATTTTGAAGCGTTTGTCTCCTTTGAGGACTTCACCAAGACCGCGGCCGACAGAACCGATTCCGATTAAGGCAATCTTCATCATAAGCGTCCTCCAATTTCGTCAATAATCATCAGATGTTTCTCCTCGGCAATCTTTTCGAGCTTTGCGATCGCATGGTCCATCTCAGCTTCATTGACTGCTTTGATGGTGAGTTTTGCTGTCGAAGGCTCTTCGAGTTTGGGCATGATGATGTGCAGTTCGGTGACCTCTGTTACATCTTTTATATCAATGCGGTTTACGGTATCTGTAAGGTCGGTGTGTAAAATGTGGCCGATGAGGATGAAGGTTTTCATGCACATCAGACGTTCAATTCCGATTCTGGTGACGTCGATGTTCTGTGCTTTTAATGATGCAAGAAGTTTCGGAAGCACAGACTCCTGAAGGGAGATTACGATATCGACAATTAAATCAGAACCCGGGTTTTCCTCATCACGCTGGTGGGAGATGGTAATGATGTTTGCTCCGCTTTCTGAAATCGGTTTGATGGCGGTTAACAGCTGTCCGGGTTTATCCTGAAGCTCAAGTTTTAAGGTTGTACGAATATATTTCTGCATAAATAACATCCCGTCCGGGATTGGTGTTGTGTATATATTTGGTTTGTAAGTATAATTAGTTATATGAATAATCGGCTTTGCACAAAAAATAATCTCTGACTGCCCTTTTTTGTGCAGATTGAATCTTTTTTGTGCAGACACACAGGTTATATTTAAGAAGAATCCGATTTATTTAAATGGACTCTTGCTATTTTTTGTGCAGACCGAATCTTTATTGTGCACGATTAATCTTTTTTGTGCA
>DALTWQ010000011.1 GCA_029987025.1 Methanocorpusculum sp.
GTTGCCTCCTTAATCATACCGTCCAGATATACCTTACAGGCCGGAATCTTCTTATTGCGGATTCCCTCCTCAAGTGCGAGCATCAGCTCCTGGGACCGTCCGACGGCAAATGCCGGAATCAGCACTTTTCCGCCGCGGGAAAGCGTCTCGGTGATAACCTCGCATAAGTGCTCCTCAGCCTCGGTACGCGACGGAGAAAAGTCCTCCGAACCGCCGTAGGTAGACTCCATAACAAGAGCCTCAAGACGCGGGAACTGAGACACCGCCGGATTGAACAGCCGGCTTTTTGCATAGTAAATATCTCCGGTGAATGCAATATTGTACAGACCGTTTCCGACATTGAAATGAGCAATAGCAGAGCCTAAAATGTGACCTGCGTTGTGGAGAGCCAGCTTTAAATCAGGCGCGATATCAGTAACATCGCCGTAACCTAAGGCAATCGTGTGCTTTACAAACTCACGAACTTCATTGGACGAATACGGAGGGGCGCGGTCCTCCTTGTTGTTTACATCAAGATAATCAAGCTGAAGCATCGCCGCTAAATCACGGGTTGCCGGTGTCGTATAAACCGGGCCGTCATAGCCGTACCTGTACAGCAGCGGAACATACGCACAGTGATCTAAGTGTGCGTGAGTCAACACAACTGCATCAAGTGTGTTGAACGGATAAATCTCCGGCACATGAAGATACGGCGTGGATGCTGAACCCGTAACCCCCGGTGCTTCGCCGCAGTCGATTAAAACTTTGCTCTGCGGCGTTGTCAGCAGAAATGCCGCGCGGCCTACCTGCCGGCAGCAGCCCAGCGTTGTCACACGAACCCAGTTATCACGGTCGCGTCCGGTAAAAACAGATTCGCGGTGAATACGCTTACCGCAGCGGCGCAGGAACTCTTTTCTCTCGTCGCGGGTTTCGCGCAGGTACTGTCTCACCTGCTTAATGGTACTGGAAGGAATTGGCGGTGTTCTGACAACTTTCGGCGTCCAGCCGGTCTTCATCGTAATATCACGGAGCGTCGTTCCGTTCTTTCCGATAACAATACCCGGCTTTTCCGCCTCGATAAGCATCTCGCCGGTATCTGTGTCAAAGAAGATATCAGTGATGCCTGCATTTTCCGGAACAACCTTTTTCACCATATCGTAGGCAATTTCCGTATCTCCTAAAATATTCGGGCGGACAACAATACGCTTACGTAAATCCCGCGCCAGTGTTTTAATTAAATCCTGCTCTGCGGCAAATTTTTCCGGGTTGTCGGTATAGATAACCATCTCAGGGCCTTCATACTCGACGTCGGTCACTTCAACGCCGCGCGGGACCTTCTGGTTAATAGTCTCTTTAAGCTGTTTCAGACGTTCTTCAACCTGCATTATAATTCCTCAAAAAAGTTATTCGCGAAGAAGACCGTTTATCGTCTCTTCAGGGACATATTCAAATTTATCTTTAGTAATGACCACTACATTATATCCTTCGCCGGACGCAGAATCGCGGCGCATAGCCGCACGAAGTGCGCGGACGGCCAGATTTACCGCCTCGGTTTCATTCATGTCTTTAGCATAACGGTCTTCTAAAACACCGTAAGCGGTAAGAGAACCGGAACCGGTCGAGACAAAATTCTCTTCAAGCGTTGCTCCGCCTGCTGCATCAACAGAGTAGACCGAAGGACCCTGTGCGTCAACGCCTCCGACGAGAAGCTGGACATAGTACGGGGTGAAACGGTTTTGATTCAGGTAGTTTGAAAGAACGGTTGCTGCAGCACCTACTGAAATCGGTTTTCCGCGGCGGACCTGATATAAACTGCACTCGACATTGATGATTCTGATAAGCTGCTGTGCGTCACCGACGCCTCCGGCGATAGTCATACCTATTCTCTCGGCGATGGAGTGGACCTTCTTTGCCTTTTTGCTGGCAATTAAAGTCCCCATTGTTGCCCGGCGTTCTGTTGCAAGAACAACTCCGTCCTTAAAGATAATTCCTACAGTTGTAGTTCCTGTTTTTACGTCCTGATTTTCCTGTGACATAGTGACCTCGGATTTTGTACAGATATTTCAGTTCTTAAGTGGTCTGTGGACTGAAATAAATATACTAATGGCAAAACAGTTCAATGAACTGATAAAAGCGCACATACATCTATGATGCGTCAGGAAATAAAGGTATCTGTATGGTCAGGGAAAAAAGAAAAATTAGTTTTCAGTTCTGATAAAGACAAAAGCCTGCAGCCCGTCAGAACCTGCTTCTGTCTCATTTACCAGATTATATCCGGCATTATTTGCCTTTCTAATCAGAAGTGCTCTTGCTTCCGGAGAAATACCCCATTCTCCGGCGATAACGGTTTTGACTGCTGACTTGATTTCCGGTTCATTCGTAAAGATATCGGCTGCAACCCCGCCTGCTTCTGCGATAAGAGTAATATTATTTTCCTGCTGGAAATCATACTCCTCCATCAGATTTGCGATAGTCGTTGCAGGAACCTCGATAGTATTATCTGTTTTCTTTGTTGCAACAGTGCTCTCAAGAAGATTCGAACTGACCGTAAGCGGGACTGTCTCACTGCCGTAGGCAATAGCATATCCTGATAATTTCGTTCCGAGACCGTTCGTCTCCTTTGTCTTCTTAAGAAGCGGCATAAGTTTCGGATTCGGTTCAAGACCGACATGGTCTCCTCTGCGTTCGAGACGGTTATCAACATATGCTGCAAGAGCGCCGGTTCCGATACCGATTTCGATTACCGGGTTTTCCGGAGGCAGGTAGGCATCAACTGCATCGAATAACTGTTTGCTGTAGTCATTCGGATTAAACAGCATTCCGATGATGGTCTCTGCCGGGATGTACTGGTCATCTACACTGATGATGTTTCCTCTTATTTTTACCTCGTCCGGAAGCGGGGATGCGTTTCCGATGCAGCCCGCGGTCATGATGGTACAAATCAGCACCGCTGCTGCAGCAAGGACAAACAGACGTTTTCCTGAAATATGCATATCTATTATTTTTCCTTCAGTCCATATGATGCTTTGCGTAACGCGCTCCTTTCAACTTATTATACAATGCAAGCCAAATATGTAATCAAGGAACAGTGGCGTTATGAAAAAAACGGTGGAAGTGCTTTTCTCAGGGAAGGTACAGAAGGTAGGATTTCGCGCGTGTGTAAGAGATGCCGCCCTCTCGCTCGGTCTTTCCGGCGAGGTCGAAAACCTCGCAGACGGGCGTGTACGCGCTTTAATTACCGGTGAGGAAGCAATAATTGAGAAATGCATCTCGATGACCTACAGTTGTCCGAGAGCAGTAATCAGACAGGTATCTGAAACTGAGTATGTCTACACTGAATTTACCGGTTTTGTCGTAAAGCGGGAATGAGATGTATGAAAACTGAAAAAACAATAACATATTTTTCCGCACCCGGAAAAGAGAACACAAAAGACTGTGCAGAAATTGCCGTGTCGCGCGCGAAAGAACTCGGTCTGAAAGATATTGTCGTTGCAAGCAGCAGCGGGTATACGGCAGAAATATTTTTCGAAGCAGCAAAGCGCGAAGGACTGCATCTCGTAGTAGTCACTCACGCGTGCGGATTTACAAAACCGGGGGTACAGGATTTTAATCCGGAGACGGCTGAGCGCTTAAAGCGCGAAGGGGTAACCTTTGTATCAGGTACGCATGCGTTATCCGGCATGGAACGTGCAATATCGCGCAGACTTGGAGGTGCCAGCAGAACAGAAGCTATTGCCGAAGCGTTTCGCAGAACCGTTGCCGTCGGATTTAAGGTGGCTGTTGAATGTACGTTAATTGCAGCTGATACCGGCGCAATTCCGGTTGACAAAGAAATCGTTGCAGCAGGCGGCACAGAAGATGGTGCAGACACCGTTGTGGTAATCCTTCCGTCGCATACGGCGACATTTTTTGATTTACAGGTACGTGAATTTGCGGCGATGCCGCGTGAGAGGTAAATAAGATGGGTGCAGCAGTTAGTGCTATCAAGTCATATTTCACGGTTCCCGCGGTCTGGTCGTGCGGTATTGTTCCCGCATTAGGCATTCTTGCGGCATACTATGCCTATATCTATATCCATCTCTATGCAGCTCTTGGAATCGCCGTTCTTACTATTCTTCTCCTGCCGTTTTTCCTTGCCGGAGTCTACGGTCTGATTCTTGACGGAAACAAGAAAAAAGGAGCATTCATGATTTACGCACGGTTTGGATATCCGCGCTGTCTGCTGCCGTCACTTCTTGTCGGTTTAATCTGTGTTCTTCTCAGTAAGATTCTTGGAACTGTCGGTCTGTTTCTGTGTATTCCGATTCTCTTCTTTACCTACTTTGCAGATATCACTGCAATACGCCACAATCTGAGAACCGGTCAGGCATTCTCTGACAGCGCAAAAAGAGTTACCGGCGGACTTATTCCGGTTATCGCATTCTATCTGGGAAATATTATCGCGGTAATTTTCATGTCGATAGCCATGGATCTGATATTCTCAGGCTTCTTATCAGTCTTCGGAGCAGATGCACTTACATCCATTACCTCGATATCAGAGTCCATTATGGCAAATCCGACAGCGTTCTATTCAAACCAGACAGAACTTCTTGAGATGGGCGCACAGCTTGCAGCAGCACCAGGTCTTATGCAGTCGTTTGTCTATACTCTGGCAGTAATCTGTCTTCTCTTTATTCCGTTCCTGACGGCATACAAAGCCTACTTCTTCAAGGCCCTGATTGCAGCACAGGCGGTTGTTGCAGCAGCACAGGCAGCGGCAAAGAAAGCAGCAGAGCAGGGTTCTGCAGAACAGAAGCCCTATGCAGACTTTGTACAACAGAAAACAGAGGATGCAGTCTTTACGGAAAAGAAAGAAGACGGAACAGAAACAGTCCGGTCTGCGGAACAGAAATCTCCGTTTGCGTTCCTTCAGCAGAATGAAAATACTCAGCAGATTCCGCAGAAACCGGCATACGACCCGCACGCCGGCGAAGACGGGGAATATGATGAAAAAGGGCGCTGGTTTAAGTACAGGTAAGTAAGTCTCCGGTGCGCGGTTATACTCTCACCAATTCTCTTTTTTAAACAGGATAAACGCATGTTTAAATAAGATAAATACATGTCTCCGGTAAAAAAACACTCATGTGCCGCAGAATAAAAAAAGACGTTTATTTTCGGTTATTTTTCAGAACAGCGCTGAATTCGGCCGCTGATTTTTATTTCACCGATATATTTTTTACCTAGGGGTACTAACAGATAATGTCACATAACGGCTGAATCAATAATGTCCGTCTATGGCAGGATAACACCATGTCTAAGGTAAATCCATTTGAAATGGCACAGCAGCAGTTATTAGACTGTGCCAAAATTCTGAATCTCGATGATAACGTGGTCAGCGTTTTAATGCAGCCGCAGAAGCAGATTCAGGTATCTATTCCGGTAAAGATGGATGACGGAAGCATCAAGGTCTTCCAGGGTTTCCGTGTTCAGCACAATAATGCACTTGGTCCGTACAAAGGAGGTATCCGCTACCACCCTGAAGAGACCATCGACACTGTCCGTGCTCTTTCCATGTGGATGACCTGGAAGGCATCTGTTCTCGGTCTTCCGCTCGGAGGAGGAAAGGGAGGTATCATCTGCAATCCGAAGGAAATGTCTGCAGGTGAACTTGAACGCTTATCCCGCGGATACATCAGAGCACTCTGGAAAGACATCGGTCCCGATGTAGATGTTCCGGCACCGGATGTATACACCAACGGCCAGATTATGGCATGGATGATGGATGAATACTCTGTTATCAGCGGAAAGAACCAGTACGGTGTTGTAACCGGAAAACCGGTTGTAATCGGCGGTTCTCTCGGTCGCGGCGATGCAACCGCAAAGGGTGGAATGTACACTCTCCGTGAAGCAGCAAAGAAACTCAACCTCAACCTTAAAGGAGCAAAGTTTGCTATCATCGGTTTCGGAAACGCAGGAAACTTCGCAGCAACTCTCGCACAGGAGATGTTCGGCGGCGTTGTTGTTGCAGTCACTGACTCCAAAGGCGGTATCTATGACGCAAACGGTCTTGACATTGCAGCAGTAAATGCACACAAGAAGGCAACAAAATCTGTTGTCGGATACAACGGTCTTAAGAGACTCTCCAACGAAGATCTCTTCTCACTTCCGGTCGATGTCATTGTAGCAGCAGCACCGGATGAGGGAGCAATCAACGCTGATGTTGTCAAGAATGTCAACAGCAATGTCAAAGTTCTGATGGAACTTGCAAACGGCCCGACTACTCCGGAAGCAGATGCAATCCTCTTCGAGAAGGGCGTTCACGTCATTCCGGATTTCCTCTGCAACGCAGGAGGAGTTACCGTTTCCTACTACGAAATGGTTCAGAACATGTACATGCACTACTGGACTCTTGAAGACGTCTATGCAAAACTCGACTCTGCAATGACTGCAGCATACAAGAATGTCTATGATGCAGCACAGAAATACAAGATTAACATGCGCCAGGCAGCATACGTTGTTGCAGTTTCCCGTGTTGTCGAAGGAATGAAAGCCCGTCAGTGGGTGTAAATTCCTTATATTTTTTAATCTTCTTTTCGCCCCTGATTCGGGGTAATTGCCTTGTTTTAAAAAAGTGAGTTTAAGATTATTCTGATACTTTATCTCGATATCTCTTTGATATGAGTATCAGTTTTTTTCACCAGGTCATCTTCTTTAGCAAGTCCCGCAACTCCGCGGACTGCTTCCAGCAGATGTACCGAGTCTTCGAGAAAACTCAGGATATCCGCGGGGAAGAGTTCAATCCCGTACTCATCTAAGAGATGGCGTGAGATTTCCTTGTGGTTTAATCCCATCTCGCGAAGCTCTAAGATGCAGATAACAAACTTACGTTCCGGGCATCCGCAAAGCGGTGCGTCCTTGCAGCCGCATTCCAGAAAATCCTTGAAGAACCGGAGAACCTGGTCGCGTGTTCCCGGGTCCAGTCCGTCGATATTCATCGAACCGGATATTGCTTCAAGATTTGCCGGATGGAACGCTCCTTCCGGCAACCGGTAGCCTGCAGCGCGCTGAAGTTTTTTGATATACCGAAACCTTGCCCGGTCAGCAATCACTGTGCTTCTCCGGCAACCTCGTCGAAGTCTTTTAAGGATTTCATGGCGTCAGCAATCCGTTCAACCTCGACAAGCCATTCATCAAAGAAGGTAGGTTCATCAGTATCCTTCACATATTTTCCGCAGCAGGATGCACCGTTGATGACGCCTGAACCTATCGATGATGCAATATCAAGAGCTTTTTCAGGGTCTTTATCCACAACTTTGCGGCCTTCCTTCACTAATTCCTTAATGGTTTCTGCTGCAGGATATGACTCTTCGAGGTACTTCTGTGCTGCAGCGAAAAGAACAACCATCGAAACCTGCATTGATCCGATAATTTCAACAAGTGCATCATCAGTAATTTCACCCATGACAATTTTTTCAATATCACGGATTTTTGTACGTGCCTCTTCTACAGTGAAGCGTTTATTCTGATAGAGTCTGATGATTTTAATAACTGCCAGGGTGATATCGTCAGATAATCCGTCAAGAAGTCTGAATCCTTCCGGCATCTCGTCTGAGTTTTCGTCGCCTTCCCAGTCTGCTGCCTTTAAGGAGTTAAGCCAGTTTTCCCATCTTTCCTGGTTATAGAAGATGTAGAACAGCTTTGGTGCTTCCTCAGGCTCTGCATTTTTTGTAGATTTTTTTGCTGCCATACTAATATACAATTAGATGTGGTTTTTTCCGATTTAAATACGCCGGTTGAAACATGAGAAATTACGGGTAAACTGCTCTGCGCGTTTATGGGATATTTCAAGGGTTGGCTCATACCTGATGCTGATAAATATGAGCAGGTGAGATGCGGTTATTTCCGGGGGTATGTTCTGATTATCTGTGTTATTTTTCGATTTGTGTACAAATTGTATACAAATTGTATACATTTTTTCTGCATAAATCATATATGCAAATAGAGACAGATGTTTTTTTCATGACAGAACTGATGAGGAAAACAGACGATGCCGTATCTCCTGTGATTGCCACAATTCTTCTTGTCGCTATTGCCGTAGGGCTTGCTGCTGTAATAGCTGCTGCGGCGTTCGGCATGGTCGGAAATCTTGAAGGGGGAAAAATGGTAAGTCTGACGGTTGATACGCAGAAATCATCCTCAGGCGGAAATATAGTTGTAACATTTTCCGGAGGGTCTGATTTATCTGCGCTATCAGGTCTGCGTGTAACAGCTGACGGTGATATTGCAAATGCGTACAGTACATATGCATTCCCGCCCTCTGTCGGCACGATACAGCGCTATACTGCACCGGCCGGTCAGCACCGGATACTTGTTGTCGGAATATTTGATGAGTATGAACAGATTCTCTATGACAGAACCATGCATCTGCCGTAACTGAAGAAATCCCGGGTATATCCTCTCATTTTTTCGATAAGCAAATACTAAAACTTCCTGAAACAAATATAGTATCAAATGGACTGTGTTCTGATTGCAAGCGGCAGTAAAGGAAACTGCATCTATGTCGGAAACGATACGGATGCGGTAATCGTCGATGCCGGGATAGGGTATCTTTACCGGACACTTGCAGAGTATAAACTCCCGACCGGAAACGTGCGCGCACTTCTGGTAACACACGAGCACTCAGACCATGTCCGCTCTGCAAAAGCGTTTCTAAAAGCGGCCCATGTTCCGGCAGCAGCATCAGGAGGAACACTTTCTGCAATGGAACACAGCGGTCTGCTGCCGCAGTCTTCCGGAAAAATTCTCTTGCACGAAGATGTTCCGCAGTCTATTGAAGGACTTGAAGTTACTTCATTTAAGACATATCATGATGCTGCAGAGCCGACCGGATTCGTAATTGACGACGGCACATCACGCGTCGGTATCTGCCTTGATACACATCAGGTATCCGACAAAATGTTATCTGTTCTTTCATCCTGCGATGCAGTTGTTCTCGAAAGCAACTACTCGGAACACGCCATGGGAACTGATTCGTTTGCCGCGTGCCGCCTGTGCCGGAAATGCGGAGCCTCCTGCGGCGGAAACTGCAGAGTTCTAAGGCCGTATCCGCGATACTTAAAAGACCGTATCATTGAAGACGGTCACCTCTCAAACGAAGCATCATCTGATGTTCTTTCCCTTTTGAAAGATTCGGTCAGCACTGTTGCCCTTGCTCATCTTTCGGAAAATTACAACCGTCCGAATCTTGCACGCGAGGCCGCAGAAGATGCTCTTGACTCTTCTGATGTCAGACTTTTTGTTTCAGACCAGTGTCCCATGTATCGTGAAAACCGCATGGTCCGGTTTACCATATAAGCAGATTAAAAAAAGTATAAATTATTTGTTCTCTTTTTCTTCCGGAGAAGCATCGAGGTTGAGCTGCTGCTGGTGTTTACTGTTTCTATGTGCGAGGTAGTCAGCATATTCCTGCAGAACTTTTTTATCTTCACTGGCAGATGCTTCAACGACCTTTCTATCCTCTTTACCGAGGAAGACAACCGCAGCGACCAGTGCGAGAATGACCAGAACAATTCCTATGATGTCCACGAGAGTAAGGGATGATACAAGCAGTTTTCTGACCATAGTGGTAATACCTGCGACAAGGATTGGGCGTAAGAGAACACGGCCGTATTTGACATACGAACGGACTAAATCAATCAGTGTTGCAAGGACGATGATGAAGAGAATCGCCTGTACTGCCGGAATTAATGTCTGGTTTGTGTAATTGTGCTGAAGAGCAACATTGAGCAGATTAATTGCATCTATTGTTGCAATAACTACGGCGAAAATCAGCAGTCCTGCAATCAGCAGATATACAAGAGTTGTAATCAGCGAGCAGAAACCTGCAAGATATTCCCGGGTAATCTTTACCGGATTAACCGGATTGGTTGTTTTAGGTTCTGTGGTCATTATTGAGTTCCTCGTAATGCTTTTGTGTTTGCCCATCTGACGCGGATGGCAAACTCTTCTTTTTCCTCCGGATTTGCGGAAAGTGCATCTGCATAGCAGCTGAATGCGTCATCAAAGCGTTTCAGCTGCTCCATAACAACTCCTTTCAGAAAGAGAACATGTGCACGGTTTTCAGGGTTTGCTTCAAGACATGCATCATAGTATCTGAGTGCATCGTAAAGCAGTCCTTCTTTTCTGAGATTTCCTGCACGTTCCTGAAGTTCTGCGGCAGTTCCTTTCGGCATCCGCCAGGTCTTTTTTGCGTACACTTCTGCTGCATACGGCGGGGCAAAGATACCTCCCGCCTCTTTTGCGCAATGGACTTTGGTAAGCCAGACCTGCGTCAGCATAGAGTCATCATGAAGGAAACACCACTCTTCTGCGCGGTAAAGCAGATTTCCGGCATTTTCCCATTCCTTTGCCTGTGCGTGGGCATTTGCCCGTACCAGAAGGGATGCAGCATCAGCTTCACGGATACGGTCTGCTGCGTCAAGTTCCCTAAATACATTTTCTTTTTCTTCTGCATAAAGATACGCTTCAGCACAGAGTACGTGAAGCATGGCCGCAAATGCGTTGAAGCGGTCTGTATCTTCTTTTGCAACAGTCCAGGACGATAAGCTGTCTATGGCTTTTTCCAGTTCCTTTGCGCAGTCGGTGAACTTACCCTGCGCTTTAAGAACTGCTGATTTACCTACAGCGATTGCCGGGTTATACGGGTCGTCAACTGCAGCTTCTTCGTATTTTTTCAGCGCTTCATCGAACTTTCCGGCTAAGGCAAGTTCATCTGCTTCGGATGTGATGTCAGTTTCCGGTTCTCTGGGTTCAGACAATTTCTTTTCCTCCCCGTATTACGCTCACACGTCCGCTTTCTGCCGAGAGAACAAAACCGTGCTCTTCAAGCCAGCGTTTTGCAGATCCGCTTCCGTGAATCAGCAGTTCGGTTAAATCAGCAGGTTCATCAACGTCTAATGACATCCGCATCGAGTCAATTATCTCAACAGACATACCAAGGCGTTTTGCTTCTTCGACATGTTTCATAAATGAGTAGCCGTAGTACTGAACTGAGTACTTTTCAGGGCGGCGGATGAATAATATATTTGTGCCCCCGCCGAGCCCCGGAACAACCGCCAGGTCATTTCCGGTTGATACGACACGCTGTATGGTATCTTTTGTTACGAGCGGCAAATCGGACATGATTATCAGCACCGGTATTTTAAACTGCGGCAGAATCCAGTTCAGCGCCTCGTTTAATCCTTCGTTTCTGACAAGGGTGTCTGCACCGGCGCATTCGTAGGGTGCCGTCGAAAGAAGGGTTACAGGCGCGCTTGTTTCGCGCACGGCGGAGACTACATCGGAAAGCATTGCATCCGCGAATGATTCACGTTCCTCCTGCGTGAGAATAGCCGAGAGACGTGTCTTCGGATTTGCGGGACGGAACGGGATTACTGCGTGAAATTCTATTCCGTGTTCGTTATTTTCCGGCGTCACTCTCTTCTGATTCATTTTTCAGTCTCCTTATTTGTGCTGTTTTCAGCGGATTTCGGCGTTCTTCCGTGTTTTTTCCAGAGGTATATGATTCTCTGCAGAGCAGATATGTTTGTACATACGGCAATTATCGCAACTGCTATCCAGATAAATCCGGTTACTCCTCCGAGGAATAAGAGAATCATGGTTTCAGGTCTGCCGAAGAAACCCACACCTTCTAAGGGGTCTGCAATTTTTCCGTCATCTTTTCCCTGGAAACCGATTTCAGCGTAGGCAACGGGTTTGATGAAGGTGTTCATTATTGAACCGATTATGGCAATTCCTGCAACTGCAGCGTATGCAATCAGCGGAATCTGTAAGGATGAAAGATACCAGGGTGTTTCAATAAAGCAGGATAAGCCGACACCTAAAAGCACCAGTCCGTCGATGTATTTGTCTGCAATCCAGTCGATGAATCCGCCGAAAAGACTTTTTCTGCCTGTTTCGCGGGCAACAGAGCCGTCTAAGAGGTCAAAGAATCCGGACAGGGCAATAAAAACGGCACCTGCTATAAAGTATGTTAAGAAAAAGCAGACTGCAGCAGCTGCCCCTAAGAGAAACGAGATAAGTGTTATCGTATTCGGGGATATGCCTGATTTTGCAATCAGCCTGACGAGCGGGTTCATCCAGCCTGTCAGTTTATGGCGTATTGAGGTTATATTCATAAGGTAGGTATTATTTCCTTTGATGTCTAATATTAATTGGATTTTTATCTATAAGTAATAAGAGGAAACACATGATGCGTCCGCACGTATTAATGATATCAGAAATTACCGCTGACGGTAAACTGACGCTTGGAAAAGGTGTCTCCAGTAAAATTCTTATGAAGTATATGTCTCCCGAGGCTGAGGTTATGCTGCATCAGACGCGCGCAGAGTACGATGCTATAATGGTCGGGTCAAACACTATCCGGATTGACAACTCGAATCTGACCGTCCGCCTTGTCGAGGGGAAAAGTCCCTTACGGGTAATTCCGAATGCGTCTGCAGATTTGCCTCTTGACTCGAATGTGTTCAACGTCAAAAATGCGCCCACAGTTCTTGCGGTAACGAAAAAAGCGCCTGAAAGCCGCATAGAAGCGTTCCGGAAAGCAGGTGTGTCGGTTGTTGCCGCAGGGGATGAGCAGATTGATTTTCCGCTTCTTATGAACATCTTGTGTGAACAGTTCGGGGTAAAGTCTCTTATCATCGAAGGAGGGCCGACGCTTAACTGGTTTATGCTTCACGACAGACTCGTTGATGAAATCCGTCTGATTCACATGCCGTTTATCGTGGGCGGGGCAGATACGCCGTCGCTGGTCGGAGGCGCAAGACTCGGCTCGGAAAATGATATGATTAAACTTGATTTGAAATCAACGAAAATGGTCGGAAGCAACCTCGTAACCGAGTATGATGTAACGTACTGAAACGGGCGGATGTCAGTTTCAGCAGAATCTTTTTTTTTTAAATCAGAAGTTTTCTTTCAGTGCTTCAGCGACTGCATCTCCGAATGACTGTTCTGAGATGAATCCCGCAGTTCCTTTTTTTGCCACGGCATCTTTTGTGCGCAAAGAACTGTTTGCAGGCGCAACGGCTTTTCCTGCGGCATCGAGCATTGAAATGTCATTTTCCGAGTCGCCTGCTGCAAGGAAATCTGAAGGCGAGAGTCCCATATCGCGTGCGAGGTTTTCAAATGCTTTTCCTTTGGACAAGCCTGGTGTATGCAGATGAATGGCAAATCCGGTATCGACTGCTTCAACATTCATACCGGCGATAATGTCCTGTACTGTCTTTAAATCGGTTCCGTGAGCAAATGCCACATCAGAATACCGCAGATTTATGCTGAAGAGACGCAGTTCATTACCTTTCGGCTGCAGTTCAGCGATGACTTTCTGATACGCCGCGTAACAGAGGTCATGGTCGCCTTCGATATGGAGTTCTCCGAGGAATCCTTTCCGGTATGCCCCGCCGTTTTCTGCGATGACATTTCCGTCTGTTCCAATCATATGTGACAGAGCGTCGAGGAAACAGACGGTATTTCCGGATGCAAAAACAACCGGAACATCAGCATCTATCAGGCGGCGGATTTCTGCAACGGCAGAAAGCGAGAGTCTCCTTCCTGCGTCGGTCAGCGTTCCGTCGATGTCGGTGATAAATGCTTTAACCATGTAAGTTAGATTGGACGCGGATGGATAATTATTCTTCGGATGAAACAGACTGTAACAGAAACGTGTCTAAAAAAAGTATGTTGTAATATTTTCAGAGCATCTGTGCGGCTGATACGACTCTGGTCTTTTTGCCGAGGAGTTTTCCGCAGTTGATTTTTCCGAGGACCAGGATGGTGTCACCGTAGATTTCTCCGGCGGAAACGCCCGGGCGGATGAAAACATCTCCGCTGCTGGTGACCTTGTTTACGTTTGCCTTGTCGCAGAGCGTAAGCGGGCCTTCAGTAACCTTCAGTTCGCCGTCGAGGATACATCCGCGGGAAATCACACCGCCGCGGCAGATGATGTTTCCTTTAATCTGACATTCCGGGCAGAGATAGAGGTTTCCTGTCACAACGAGATTTTTCCAGAATGTGCTGCGCGGACCAACCAGGAAATCGCCGTCTATTTTTACCGATTCCGAAAAAAATGAACCGCGTTCAGCCATATATTGATTGCCTTTGAAAAGTACTGCCATATTTTCCTCTTGTCATTAATCCTTCTACGCGAAGCATATTAAATGTTGATGGTGTTTTTGGGAATAATCATATAGAGGTAAGGGGAAATAATAGAGAAAAGAACTGGACATGTAGCCAAGCCAGGATATGGCATCAGCCTCCTAAGCTGAAGATCCAGGGTTCGAATCCCTGCATGCCCGTAAGTATCTATGAATCTGCACGAAATAACCGAAGGAAACACTGTCTTTTACGCGCCGGTACAGGATGAATCTGCGGATTTTCCGCCGGGATCTGCGCCGGTTTTCTATAACACCAGAATGGAGTTCAACCGTGATATGACCATTCTGCTCCTTGCGGTTCTTCAGCCGGAAGAATACCTCGATTCAATGGCTGCAACCGGTGTCCGCGGTCTTCGTGTCGCAAACGAGGCGCATGTGGCATCTGTCATCAACGACTTTAATCCGCAGGCGGTTGCGACCATCAAAGAAAATGCAGCACGCATCCCCAGTTCTATTGAGGTGACCTGCTCTGATGCGAACGCACTTATGTGCAGCAGAAGATTTGATGCAGTAGATCTTGACCCGTTCGGAACGCCGATGCCGTTTTTAGATGCTGCCTCCCGTTCCGCGAAGCGGTATCTGTTTGTAACTGCGACCGATACGGCGCCGCTTTGCGGAGCACACTTCAAGGCAGGTCTCCGCCGCTATTTTGCAACGCCGCTTAACACCGAGTACCACGCAGAAGTGGGTCTTCGTATGATGATGGGTGCAATGGCACGTGAACTCGTGAAGTATGACCGGGGGATGGAGCCGGTTCTTTCCTTTGCAAGCGCTCATTTCTACCGTTCGCACATCAGGATTATCCCGAAGGTGCCGGCTGCTGATGAAACGGTGATGCAGATGGGTTTTATTCACCAGTGTCCGCATTGTCTCTACCGCTCAGAAGAGAAAGGTTCTCTTCTGCCGCATGAGGAGATTTGCCCGCATTGCGGCGCACGTACAATTCCTGTCGGTCCTCTGTGGATGGGAAGACTTTCTGACACATCCGTTCTTTCGCAGATGGCAGAAAAACTTCCTTCCATGCGGTTTGGAACATCACGGAAGATGGAAAAGTTTCTCGGCATTCTGCAGAACGAACCGGAGACCTGTTTCTTCTACGAGTATCACTCCATCTGCAAATCGCTGAAGGTGTCCCCTCCATCCATGGAGGATTTCCTTGCAGCGCTTCATGATGCAGGATTTGTAGCGGAACGTACACATTTCAGCGGTACAGGGGTTAAGACAACGGCTCCTCTCGAAGCCATTGAAAATATTCTTAAACGGAAATAAGGTAACTTTCAGTCCTTAATTTTAGCCGGAGTGGTCGGCCAGATTCGTGTTTTAGTTAATTCTCGCCCGTAGGGCGAGATTCTTTCAGATAGAGTGCTGTGTAATTTCTGTATCTATAGACACTCCTTTATCCTTTTACAGCGTATATATAGGAATATGTCATCATTAGATGAGCTTATTCAGAAAGCGCGCGCTTTACAGGATGACGGTCATCCGGTTTGTCAGATTGCTGATGAACTGAGCCTTTCCACAGAGACTATTACCTGGCTTCTGACTCAGAACTCTTCCTCAGACAAAGCAGCTCCGAAGGATGTCCACATCGACTGGACTGTTGTCAGTTCCGATGCAAATCTGTTAAACGGCGTTGCCCAGATGCTTATGGTAAACTTCGAAGCCCAGTCCGGCGAGGAGGAAGAAGTCGATGCAGCAGTCGGTCTTTCGGTTACTGGCGTTCCGCTTGCGACACTGATTGCCGCAGAGCATGGTCTTAATCTTGCAATCTACTACCCCTCGAAGCACAACCCTGAAGGAAACGCAGGTTCTATCTCCGGAAACTTCAGCAAGGTCGCAGGAAAACGCTGTGTGATTATCGACGACTGTATCACTACAGGAAACTCACTTGCAGAAGCTGTTGTTTATCTTCGTAAGCACAAAGCAAACCCAGTAGGTATCTGTGTGCTCTTTGATAAGCGCGGTGTCCGCGAAATCGAGGGTGTTCCGGTCTATCCGCTCTTCAATGTGAAGCGTATCGATTAAAGACAGGGACTGAAGCGGCAAATATATATAGAAGTCCAATACAACTTTTTAACAAGAATAGAGGAGAGTTATTACTATGGCAGGAAATCCAAATCAGCCGATTGTTATCCTGAAGGATAACGTTGAAAGAGTGCCCGGTCACGAAGCACTCCGCTCAAATATCATGGCAGCCAAAGTGTTAGGCGCCACTGTGCGGACTACTCTTGGTCCGCGCGGTATGGATAAGATGCTTGTTGCAAAAGGAAGCGGCGACGTTGTAATCACCAACGACGGCGCTACTATTCTGCACGAGTTAGCAGTTGAACACCCGGGTGCAAAACTTGTTGTCGAGGTCGCAGAGACTCAGGATGACGAGTGTGGAGACGGAACCACTACAGCGGTTGTTTTAATCGGTTCTTTAATGGAACAGGCAGAAAAACTCGTTGAAGCAGGTGTTCACCCGTCCATCATCGGAAAAGGATACACTCTTGGTATGGAGAAGGCACTCGAGATTCTCGATTCTCTTGCCATTGATGTTGCATCCACCGACAAGGCAATGCTTGTCAAGATGGCAAAGACTGCAATGACCGGAAAGTCCATCGAAAACATTATCAATGATGCATCCAAAGTCGTTGTTGACGCTGTCTTAACCGTTGCAGAGAAGAGTGACAATGGAAAGACTGTCGTTGATGAAAGCGACATTCTGGTAAAGACCAAGCGTGCAGAATCCATGTCCGCAGAGCTTGTCAAAGGTGTCTTAATCGACAAGACGAGACCTGACGCGTTAATGCCCAAGACCATCAAGGGAGTCCGCGCTGCATTCTTAAACGGTCCGCTTGAGATTACCAAGACTCAGACCAAGTCCAAGATTAAAATCCAGGATGCAGAGATGCTTTCCGCATTCTCCGAGGCAGAACGCGCCCGCTTAAAGGCAATGGCCGACAAGTTCGCAGCAGAGAAGGTCAACGTTGTCCTTTGTACAAAAGGCATTGATGACCAGGTTCAGTACTACCTTGCAGAGCACGGTATCTATGCTCTTGAGTTCGTACCGGAAAAGGACTGCAACTACGCAGCAAAAGCAACCGGCGGTCAGGTTATCACCAAGCCGGAAGACATCTACCCGGGCGTAATCGGAACTGCAGGCAGACTCGAGATGAACGAAGAGCTTGAGATGACCTACCTTGCAGAATGCAAGAACGCAAAGGCGGTCACTGTTCTTCTCAAAGGTTCAGCACAGCACCTTGCTGATGAACTTGAACGTGCAGTCGAGGATGCAAAGCGTGTTGTTCAGGATGTTGTTGAAGACGGCAGCTACACGATCGGCGGAGCTTCTGTCGAGACAGAGTTATCCTTACGCCTGCGCGAATACGCAGCAACTGTGGGAGGACGTGTTCAGCTCGCAATCGAGGGCTATGCAAAGGCATTTGAGATTATTCCGTCCACTCTTGCAGAGAACTCCGGATTCGACACTGTCGACAAGGTTATTGACCTCCGTCAGGCACACGCAAAAGGAAACAAGTACGCAGGTCTTGATGTCTTCACCGGCAAGGTTGTCGATATGAAGAAGGCAGGCGTTGTCGAGCCGAAGAGAGTTAAGCGCCAGGCAATTCAGAGCGCTTCCGAAACCGCTGTTATCTTAATCCGCGTTGACGATATGATGATTTCCAAGAACGCGGAGCAGATGGCCCGCGGCCGTTAAACTCCCTAACTCATATATTTTTTTAGATTGTTTGCCGAGATAGTCTAGTCCGGAAGGGCGGTGGCCTCGAAAGCCTCTGGGAGCAATCCCTCGGGAGTTCAAATCTCCCTCTCGGCGCCTGTTCGTCATGTTTTTTTATCACTGTTCTATTCAGCATATTCCCATACCAATAATTAATCCTCTATAAAACCAATAATAATCATCTATGTCTACTCCGTCAGGAATCCGCGGTTATGTACCGGCTGTGCAGCTCTTCTCATGGGAACTTGCAAAAGCCAGGGCTCTTTCCCGCGGAAACGCCGGTGCGGACGCATCGTTTACGACACCGTTTGGTACCTATTCCCGGTCCGTGGCTCTTTGCGGAACGCTTACCGAGGCGGAGAAAAACGGGGGGTCGGTTGTGTCTTTGCGGATAAGCGATCCTACCGGAATCTGTATGGCGCACATCGACGGACGCGACGCCGACCTTCAGAGTGCAGCATCCGCTCTTGAAGCGCCCTGCTTTGTGTATGTGTTCGGGCGTCTTCGCCTCGCAGGACAGATGCCGCTGATTCCGGTAATCAACGCGGAAACGGTGCAGATGATATCCCGCGCCGCCCGCGACAGCTGGATTGTTGAAACCGCAGCAAAAGCCGCAGCCCGCCTTGCATCATGCAGCGATGAAGCACTCCGGACTGAATTTTCCGCTGCAGTTTCTGCAGCGCTTGATGCCGCAACACCGGCGAAGACGGCCGCGGCGCCGCACAGTCCGGCGCTCTCTGATGAGGATGTGCTGTCTCTTATCAAATCCCTGTACGAAGGAAAAGCAGCTCCGCGGACAAAAGTAATCAATGCACTTATCAATAAGGGACTGACATCAGCTGAAGCGAATGACCGTATTCATCATCTTATGGACGAAGGCGATTTGTACGCGCCGCGTGCTGATATCTTAAAGATTCTCTGATTTTTGCAAAGTATGGAGCCGATATTTTATCCGGAAGGTCCTGCAGCGCTGATTGAGCGGCAGAAACGTGTTCTTGTCATCGCCGACCCGCATTTCGGTGTGGAAGCCGACCTGCACCGCCGCGGACTGCACTTCGAAAGCCGCAGCCGTCAGCGTCTTGACCGGCTGTTATCCGTTATTGATGAAAGCGACCCGGATTATCTGGTGGTTTTAGGCGACTTAAAACACATGATTCCGTATGTCACCCGCCAGGAGCGGTTCGAGATGCCGGAGATTCTGCGGGAGATCCGCAGAAAAACCGAGTTCCGCTTAGCGCCCGGAAACCATGACACAGGTCTTGACCAGTATCTCAAAGAAGGCGAACTGCTTCCCGCGTCAGGTGCGGTAATTGACGGTACCGGCTACTTTCACGGGCACATGATTCCGGACGAATCCTTATTCGGACATCTGATTGTCTGCGGTCATCATCATCCGATTGTAAACATCTATGACGAGGTCGGCTGTTCGCTTCGCGGAACGCCCGGGTATCTGTTATCGGAAATTGATATCTCGCGCTGGACGAAAAAAGACCCGGCAGAGTTCGGTGACACAACCCGTGTCCTTCTGGTTCCCGCGTTTTATGAGTTTGCCGGAGGCATGGATGTGCGCATCATTCCGGGAAATAAAATGTCGCCTGTAGCTGGTGCTATCCGGCCGGAAACCGCTGAAGTGTTTTTAAAAGACGGCACGTACATGGGCAGTTTTTCGGAACTTCGTCCTGACCCGAAGGAGGATGTATGACGGAAGAATCTGCCGCGGCTGAAGTGCTTTCCATTCTTCATCCGAAATTAAAAGAGGTGCTTGAAAAACGCGGGTTCGATGAGTTTTCCGAGATTCAGCTTCGGGCAGTGCCGGAACTGATAAAGGGGACCAACGCTGTTCTTATCGCGCCTACCGGTACCGGAAAGACGGAAAGCGCGCTTCTTCCGGTGTTTCACAATATGCTGACCACAGGTCCGCGTGTCGGATTTACAGCCCTTTATATAACGCCGCTTCGTTCGCTGAACCGTGATATGATGAACCGCCTTGAGTGGTGGGGAAAAGAGCTGGGGCTCCGCATCGCCGTGCGGCACGGCGATACGCCTGAAACTGAGCGAAGACGTCAGGCGCTGCATCCTCCGGACCTTCTGATTACGACGCCTGAAAGTCTTCAGTCGATTCTGATGGGAAAAGTTCTCCGGAAGCATCTCGAAGGAGTACGCTATGTTATTGTCGATGAAATCCATGAGCTTGCCGGAAGCAAACGCGGAAGTCAGCTCTCAGTGGCACTTGAGCGGGTGCGCTGTATATCCGGCGAGTTTCAACGCATCGGTATTTCTGCGACGGTCGGAAATCCGGAACTGGTCGGACGTTTCCTTTGCGGAAAAGCGCCGTTTAAAATTGTGCAGGTTCCTGTTTCAAAGACGCTTGATTTGTCGGTGAAGTTTGCCGGCGAAAGTTTTTCCGAGCAGGTAAAACTTATTGAGCGCTGCATTAACGCCCACACATCGACACTGGTGTTTACCAATACCAGGAGTGTGGCAGAAGCGATAGGAAATTCGCTTCGCAGTTCCGGCAGGGAGGATATCGATGTGCATCACGGCTCTCTTTCGAAGGAGATGCGCGTTGACGCGGAAGACCGGTTCCGCGCGGGACTGACGAAAGGAATGGTCTGTACCAGTTCGATGGAACTGGGTATCGACATAGGTCATATCGACCATGTGGTGCAGTTCAATTCTCCGCGTGAGGTGGCGCGTCTTATGCAGAGAACCGGCCGCGCCGGACATCAGATTCATTCGTCTTCGCACGGAATCATTCTCGCCGGCGACTTTGACGATATCTTAGAGTCGATGGTAATTGTCCGTCTGGCTCTTGCCGGAAAGCCTGAGGATGTGCGGCTTCACCTTAATCCGGCGGACGTGATTGCGAATCAGATAGCAGCTCTTGCGGTCGAACGCGGCGAGATTGAGATTGAGGAAATCGAGGAGATTTTTTCCCGCTGTACCTGTTTTGAGACGGCAGGAAATCTCATCAGGGATGTTATCGCCCAGATGGAAAAGCATTATCTTATCCGCACCGAAGACGACAAGGTGATTACCAAGGCGCGTGCGAGAAAGTATCTGATGACGAATCTTTCGATGATAGCAGATGAGAAAAAGTTCCGTGTGGTAGATGTGGTGACACGAAAACCTGTCGGAACGCTTGATGAGTCGTTTGTTATCAGCTGGATTTCTCCGGGCGCGGTTTTTGTCGCACGCGGCCAGGTGTGGCGTGTTTTAGAGATTGAGGAAAACCGCATTCTTGCAGAACCTGCAAGAAACGCGAAAGGAGAACTGCCGACCTGGGAAGGAGAACAGATTCCTGTTCCGTTTTCGGTCGCCATTGAAGTGGGGCGTCTGCGCCGGCTTGCTGATTTTTCAGAGTATCGTGCGGATAAGGCGTCTGTCAGGTTTGCCGAACGTACCCTGGATGAGATGAAAAAGAACCGCACGGTCACGGCGACTGATAAGCTGATTGTTCTCGAGGACGCGGATGAGGGTGTTGTTGTTAATCTCTGCGCCGGACACAAGGTAAATGAGGCGCTCGGGCGTGTTATTTCGATTCTGCTTTCCGCACGGTACGGTTCGGCGGTGGGTATTGAAACAAACGCCTACCGGATATTTTTACGGCTGCCGAAAAATCTCGGCGCCTCTGATGTGGAAGAGACGCTTCTCTCGCTCGACCCGGAGCACGTGGAAGGTGTTCTGAAGCTTGCTTTGAAGAAGACTTCGCTTTACAAGTGGCGGCTGGTTCAGGCGGCAAAGAAGTTCGGGGCGATTGATTCCGATGCGGATTATGAAAAAATCAGTATGAACCGTCTTCTTGATCTGTTCGACGGCACGGTCGTTGAGCAGGAGGCGTTTCGGGAGCTGTTCTTTTCGAGTATGGACGCTGAAGGTGCTAAAGAGGTTGTGCGCCGCATCGTAAATCATGAGATGGAGACGCGGTGCAGCAGACTTTCTGTAATCGGTGCGCTTGGTCTGTTCTCGGAACGTGATATGGTAATGCCTCCGGGCGAAGACCAGGCTATCTTGGAGTCGGTCAAGCACCGTATTGCAGAAACGGATGTTGTTCTTGCCTGTATGCACTGTAAAAAATGGCATTCTCGTACGAAAACGGGGCGTGTTCCGGACCATCCGGAGTGTCCGCTGTGCGGTGCGAAGCTGATTGCTGTTCTAAAACCCTACGAGGAGCAGCAGTTCTTAGCGCTCCGGAAGGCAAAGCTCACGTCAGAAGAGGCTGAAGCGCAGAAGCGGATGATGAAGAATGCAAATATGGTGTTATCCGGCGGGAAAGAGACGATTATTGCTCTGTCCGGACGCGGTGTAGGTCCTGATGCTGCGGCACGGATTCTTTCCACGTTTGCAAAAGGGGATAACTTCTACCGCGAGATTTTGAAGGCGGAACGGCGTTTTGTCCAGACGCATCAGTACTGGAAGTAGGTTTCCTGGTGCGTTCATTCTTATAAAAAAAGACTGCGAATAATTCCGTTCACTAAGCCAGTTTCGAGTATAATGATTCTCGCAGGATATGGCGGCCTTTGGGGAAGAAGAGAGATTTGCCGGTGCGAGATGGCAAGCGAGAGGGCGGGTGAGTTGAATCTTCCGGTGCGGCACTGACAAAAGAAACCGCGAATCTACGCGAATCTCAACGCGATCCGCATGCCTTCGGCCTGCTTCATCTTCGAGCCTTCGGCTCTCGATAATCGCGAGCCTATGCACCCGCGCTTGGCCCTGCTGGCCGCATGCCTTTGGCCTGCTCTAGCTTCGAGACTTCGTCTCTCGCAAATCGCGGGGCGCCGCGGGCGGCTCGCTAAGGTAGTTGAACTCTTATGTGATTTGAAAAAAAACATTCCAGCAGCCCGCCCCAGCCCCGCGATTAGCGGGGTATGGCTGGGGTGAATAGGGC
>DALTWQ010000092.1 GCA_029987025.1 Methanocorpusculum sp.
CGTGGAAATCCGTGTGTAATCCGCGGGAATCCGTGTTTTACGCGCGAATGCGCGTCAGATTTGAAAATAAACAGTACAGGTTCCCGTTCAGAATGTGGAGGTTGAATAGTTACAAAAAAAAGTTGTAGGAATTTATCTTCTGGGCTTTCTTACGGGCTTCATGTTCTTTGCTTTCTTCTCTTTTACGTAGATAACAATACCTCCGATGAGTAAGAGTGCTGCAAAGATAAGTGCAATGATTCCGAGGAGGAATACAAGTTCGATTCCCGGGCCGAAAAGCGCAATTGCGAGTGACTGGGTGAAGAACGGCCAGCAGAAGATAAGGATACCGAAGATAATACCGATGACACCAAGAATAATCTGGACCGGGCGGTTAATCTGTGCCTTTTCTGCGAACTCGCTCTTTTCGCCGGTAATGCCGGCAAGAAGTTCATAGAGACCGGCTGCGAATGCTGCAATACCGATGATGTATGAGAGGATATTGAAGAATTCAGTCTGCCAGATTAATGC
Source organism: Methanocorpusculum sp. (assembly GCA_029987025.1). Taxonomy (GTDB): domain Archaea; phylum Halobacteriota; class Methanomicrobia; order Methanomicrobiales; family Methanocorpusculaceae; genus Methanocorpusculum. Next base: position 511 of record DALTWQ010000092.1, read on the forward strand.
AACAATACCGATTATGATGATAATAATACCAAAGGCTATTCCGAGACCGCGGCCGATTTTCTGATTTAAAGCAGCGCCGCCGGCGATCAGAGCGATACCGTAGATAATCAGTGCAATGCCGATAATAATCGGGATTCCGATAATCGCAGTTGTCGGGAAACAGAGAATAAATACACCGACAATCAGGAGAAGGAATGCTCTTGCGAACATCGCTGCTGATGACCATTTTTCATTGATTGTACCGTCAGATGATGACATAGTGATATTTTTGTATTTTAACCGTATTTAACTATGCGGTTATAACATCGAAAGTGCCTGCTTCCTTCATCAGAACAGATATGCATAGTATGGGCAGAATGAACTGCATTTTTCCGCGGAATTCTCCGCGCCGAACCTGTTTTGTCTCCGGTGAAGTATATATCAGATTAACAAAATCCGGATATCTGCACTAACTATTATAACTCTGTTCTCCAAACCTAAGAATATGAAAAAATATATCACTGCAGCAGCTGCGGTTCTTTTTCTTGCAGCTGTTTTCCTCTCAGGAGCAGCTGCAGCAGATGATACCCGCACTTTTGTCGATGATTTAGGGCGTACTGTTGTTCTTCCGGCAGAAATAGACAAGGTAATCCCCTCCGGAGATCTGGCAATTTCTGTTCTTATGTCCTTTGACCCGGACTACCTTGCCTCCTGCGGAAACGGACTTCCCGTAAATGCAGACAGATACCTGCCTGAGTTTGCAGCACTCAACCTTCCGGTCACCGGAAATCTTTTCTCAAGCTCCGGCACGGTAAACTATGAAGAGGTCATGAACCTTGCAGAGCAGGGTGCAGATGTCTATCTCGATGTCGGCCAGGCAAAGGGAGATATCAAAGCATCTCTTGATGCATTCACCGAAAAAACCGGAATTCCTGCCGTATTCATCAGCCAGAACTCCCTTGAAGAAATCCCTGCCTCATATCGGAAAATAGGTGCTCTCCTCGGAGATGAACAGCGCGGAAATGAACTCTCATCTTATCTTCAGGACTGGGTTTCAGCATTCCGCTCCGGTATGGAGAACGTTCAGAAATCCTCTGCCGTACAGATAAATCTGATTGACGGAAATACATTCTACGTCTTAGGCGGATTTTCTGAAGACGGCAGACTGGGGTACCAGTCCATGCCGGTAAGCACGTTATCAGACAACATCGTAACCGCAAAGACGAACAAAGGTCTCGGCGACATGTACGGAATGGAAGAGTTCCTGCGGATTATGCTGGAAAATGACCCTGAGTTCATCTTCATCAGAGAGTTAAACGACCATGCAAACTATCGCGCCTTCCTTTCAAACCCGGCCTTTGCAGGACTTTCTGCCGTAAAAGCAGGTCATGTCTATGAAATCCCCTCGGACTGTCCGGAACTCTGGACTGCAATGCCCTTTTCCGGATGGGGATTTTGCGGCATGATCTGGATGGCAAATATCATGTATCCGGATGTTTTTGCCTACAGCGGAAAGGAAAAGGTGCAGGAGTTCTATCAGAAGATGATCGGCTATACGCTCTCAGATGAGGAGTATGAAACACTGACCGGCGGTGCGTCTCCGGCAAAGACGCCTGCACCTCTTTTCGGTGTTCTTGCAGGACTTGCCGCCGCAGGTGTTTTTGCGGTTAGGAAACTTTGGAAATAATTTTTTTTGAAATACCTTTTTTTGAAATACCTTTTTTTGCATTTATCTGCGGCTCTTTCAATCAAGGATAACCCCGCTGCCCTAATCAGCCGCCGGAAAAATCAATTTTTTATTCCTGTCTCTTATCCTTAACCACGGCACAGAGAATTACAGAAACAACCGAGAGCAGTGTCCCGAAAATCATAGACCCGGTAAATCCTGCGGCAAAGATATCCTGCGGCAGCTCTGCAAAAGAAAGAATCACACCGTCATTCATCGTAAGATACGTAAACACCGATGCGAAAAGAGCCGTTCCCACAACTGCTCCGAGAAAGACACATGCCATCATAAGTGAAGACCCGCTTTCTTTTTCACCTTTCGGCATCAGGTCAACAATCTTACTTGAGGCAGGCCCGTTTGCCATTGCAAAGCATACTCCTTCTCCTGCTAAGAGAAGGATAAACGGTACAAGACCTGCTTCGGGGCGGAGAAGAGCAAACGCACCATATATAGCCGTAAGAATAACACACGCTGTTGTGCAGAAGATACGCCGTCCGTAGGAATCCGACCACTTGCCGAAGAATACACTTAAAACTGCAGACACAACCGGCTGAATCAGCATCAGAATGCCGCAGAGAAGCGTGTCAGCATTGAACTGGTTTGTGAAATAGAACGGCAGAAGATAAATGAGACCGGCAAACACAATCTGAATAATCAGATATGCAATAATTGTCAGAGTTACAGCAGGGAGCCGGAACACTCTGATATTTAAAATCGGGTTTGTTCTGCGAAGCGATGAAATAATAAACAGGGTAAATGTTACCACACAGATAATGCCGAAAATCAGAATCTGCGGGTCATTAATTCCGAGATGGGGCAGCCGCTCCAGAACATAGGTAAGTGAAGCCATTGCCGCAAACAGCAGCAGTGCCCCTCTGATATCGAACTTCTGTGAGGCGTGGTCGCGTACTCCTTTCGGAATTACGCGTGCCGCATAGATGACTGCAGCAATGCCTATCGGAACATTAATCCAGAACACCCAGTTCCAGGAAAGATAATGCGTTAAGATTCCGCCAAGTGCAGGTCCGAATGCGAAACCCACGGATGTAGCTGCTGTCAGAACGCCGAATGCCAGCCCCATGATTTCTGTGGGCAGATATTTTACACAGATAAGCGGCGCACAGGCGACGAGCATCGATGCCCCGAGTCCCTGAATAAGACGGCCTGCAATAAGTATTTCAAGAGTAGGTGCAAATCCGCAGAAGAGCGATGATATGATAAAGAGCACAAATCCGGTGATGAAAATACCCTTGATAAACCCGCGGGCTGCAACTCTTCCGAAGATTAAAACGGTTCCTGCCACCATTAACAGATAGGCAAGTCCTACCCAGGAGACCGTGCCGGTATCTGTATTGAACGCTTCAGCAATGACCGGCAGTGCAACATTTACAATCGAACCGTCGAGACCGTCCATTACACATGCAATAAAAATAGCAATTAACAGAAGGACATACTGACGGGCAATGCGCATTTGTGTTCTCATGTATCAGCGGTCCGGATGTTTATAGTTTTGGTGTCTGCAAAAAATAGTACGCATCAGTGTTTCTGCATGTCCGTTTATTCAATGGAATGCCGGAAAAAATCAGTTCATGTCCTCAATATATTAAGAAAATATATATATAATGGCAGGTAATATGTTTAAATATGTCAGAAGAATTTGACAAATCCAACAAGACACTTTCTGTCCTGTCGTTCGTGGCCGCAGTTGTCGGTCTCATCCTGACGTTCATTCCGCTGAACAGTATCGTACCTGACTGCATTGCAATTATCTTATGTATCCTTGCAATCGTCCTCGGTGCATTAGCTCTTAAGAAGAAACAGGGAATCAAAGGACTTGCAATTGCAGGTATGGTTATCGGAATTATCTTCCTTGCAATTGTGCTTATTGCACTTGTTGCAGGTGTCAGCTTACTTGCAGGCCTTGCAGTCGGCGCCGGAGCAATCTAAGCTCCTTT
>DALTWQ010000012.1 GCA_029987025.1 Methanocorpusculum sp.
GTTGCAAGGTCCGGGTCTCCGACGCCTAAGTCAATTAAATCAACGCCTTTTGCACGCAGTTCTGCTTTTATTTTGTCGATGCGTGCGAATAAGTACGGGGGGAGATTGTTTAAACGCTCTGCTGGTTTCATAATTGTGTAATATATTTGTTCTTATCAGATTAATGGATAATTGTTCAGCGGTGCTTAATGACATGGTTGCTGTTTCTGAATCAGATACAGACGGATGATAAAAAACCTGTTTTAGAAAAAAAAGAAACCGGATTCCTCCTTACAGAAGAACCCAGACGAAAGCGACTGAAAGGACTGCTGTCAGGAGGAAGAGGACGTAAAACGGCATCAGATTTACGACGATGCTGGATACAAATGATGTCAGCTGAAGGAACTTTCCTGGGCCGAACACCTGCACATCTCTGCACTCTCCGACTGCCGCTCCTACCTCTGCAGGAGATACGTCTGCATCCGCTTTTTCTACTGCGTCAAGGACGAAGGGCACAAGTTCTTCGGCAGAAACAGCCATGCCCACCGGATTTGTGCCGGAGAAGAGGTTTACCACGTGTGAGTCTGTGGTCATAATCTCACATTCATCATATCCTTTCGCAAGTACAGCATCGCGCAGCACATCACGTGTGCCTGCCTTTACATTGTTTCCGTCAAAGAGAATATATGCGGTCTTTGTCTCCCCGGCCTTTACCACAAAAGCAATCATGCCGGTCTCGCCGAATCCCTGAGTGCGGTCAAAGGGAAGTGTTACCTGACAGACACCTGCAGAAAGCGGCAGCAGTTCTGCATGTTCCATATGTTCGGCTGCTTCACCTGCTCCTGAGAGATACTCGTTTCCGATTACGGTTGATGGATAGATGATTTTTGACTCCTTGTGCATACAGTTGTGTGCATCAACGAAACCGACATGACGGTAACGGGATTTTGCATCTCCCATCACAATTCTGCCTAATGAGTAGTCCATGTCTTCTGTCATCTCAGGAGAACGGGTGGTAACCATCAGAAGAGAATCGCCGAACTTCTGTGAAAGAACCGAGACTGAGCCGAATCTGCTTCTGACAGGAGCACTTGCACCGCCGGAATAGAAACCCTCAGCACTTTCTTCATCTGCTTTACTCTTGCGGATGGCATCTGCAATCTTTACCGTTTCGTTGTTGGAAATCAGGTTGAGGTCGTGAGATGCGCAGCCGTGAGATACCAGGACTGTTGCCTCATCCTTGAATTCGTTGTATAACAGATTCGGGAAGTTGCTCCCTCCAATATCTGCCAGCGGCCCCGGGTGAAGGTTAGGTACAACAAACCAGATGTCTTTTTTGCCGTTTCGTCTGAAGAAGAAGGTTGTTTCCGGAACAGTTGCACTCTCACTGATGGTCCTGAGGTAAGATTCCATCTCGTTTGTGCCGTTTGTGATGTGTCCGATGTAGACATTGACAAACTGCATCGCAATAAGACCGGTTCCGCGTTTTAACGGCTTATCAAACTGTCTGAGGTACAGGACGGTTACCACATAGAAGAGGACAAAGGCGACTCCGGCAGGAATCAGCGCGTAGGCACCACCTATGATAAATACTGCTGCAAACTGGAATATGGATGGAAGAATGGCCGCGAATGCGATTTTCGGGGTGTGATAATCAACGACACCGGTCAGAATGAAAAGCCTGAGCGAGAGCGTAAATCCTGCTGCGACGATGTATGCGAAGAGCAGGTCAAAGACCGGTATTAAGGCGAGAAGAAGGAACGGAAGGGTAAAGAGAGTACTTGCAAGTCCGAGAAGTCCGGCACGGTTCCAGGTAAATTTCTGGTAGCACTTTGCGGTAAGCGGGACTGTTGTAAGAACCACAATCATCTGCGGAACTGCGATGGCAATACCTATTCCTGCAGGCGCATATCCGACCAGATACGTGATAAGTTCTATGACAGCTCCGACTGCTGCAATAATCAGGAGTGATGCCCACCACGTTGGTGCTTTGAACACATATTTGGTGAGATTTTCAAGCTGCAGATCCCGTACTTTTATTTTCATATTTCTCCCGGAAAATACAAATCCAGTGTTCTCTTCGGAACTAATTGTCTGTATATATTGTTTCTGAAGGGATATTAAGCATGTTATGGGCAGGTATGCTGTTACCGGAACCGTTCATAGGTAACTTTTCCGGTCATTCCGGTAGATTCTGTCTTCATTCCGTCAGCCTGAACCGGCGAGGAGAAAAACGGTGCGTTGAAGACCAGCGACTCATACTCTCCTCCTTCACCTGCGATGTTGATCCTCCGCTTCTTTTCAACGTCTTTCAGTACCGGAATCAGATTTTCATCGATGCGTTTTCCAAGAACATTTTCCCCGAGGCCGTCTGCCGCGGTTACCACGATTCTGGCATCGAGGAGCTGTGATACGTCGCGGATTACATCATCAGGCGACATCCCCCAGAGCGGTGCATAGAGGGTGAGATTCAGGGCACTGCAGACTGCAGCAATACGGGACCTCTGATACTCTGACGCAATGGCTCCTGTTACAACTCCTTCGATGCCGTATGTGTCCCGTACATTTCTTATTCCGGTCATCAGGTCATCGAGTTCTGCTTCTTTTTCACCTTTTGTGAAGACAGGAACGTACTGCATACCGGCACGCTGAGCCATTACAGGGACTGCCGCCAGATTTGCGGAATGAAACATATATGACTCGGTATTTTCCGGAACTGCGGTTATCATCACAGGAACGGTGTGTCCTGCTTCAAGCGCTTTCTGGATGGCGAGAATCGAGTCTTTTCCGCCGGATGTAAGCGATGCTAATTTCATAACGGTTACTTAACCAGTTCCCCGAACGAGGATTCAAACCGCTCTTCCATACGGTTCCAGTCCGGAAGGTTTGTCTGTGTTCCGATTTTTTCCACTGCAAAAGAAGAGACTGCTGCACCTACTCTGCAGGCTGTACTCATTGAGTATCCTTTTTTCATTGCGGTAAAGAGTCCTGCACGGTATGCATCTCCTGCACCGGTCGGGTCTTTTGCGTCGGCAAGGACTGCCGGGATGTGCTCTATTTCCCGGATGCTTCCCGAATAGAGTGAGCTTCCTTTCTTTCCTTCGGTGATTACGGTGCACGGAACTTTCGCGATGATATCTTCCGGAGAGAGTCCTGTGGTGTTTTCCATAATGGAGAGTTCAAAGTTGTTGCAGATTAGAAGGTCGATGTTTTCAAACAGGGTTTCGAGTTCTTCTTTGGTGTAGTATTTGACATCCTGTCCCGGGTCAAGGGATGCGAATGCGGCATTCTTTGCTGCTTTGATATTGTATGCTGCATCTCCTGTTGCCATATGGAGGAAGTCACGTTTCGGCGGTTCCGCGGTCTGGAATGCCTGACCTGCACCCCACTCGAAGTAGGTTATCTGGTCTCCTGCGAGATTGTTTACCATGAATGCCGTCGAACAATTTTCAGAATCACAGCGGTAGAGATGTGTTTTTACACCGGTCTCTGCAAGATGCTTTTCATATGGAGAGCCTGCAAAATCCTTTCCTGCGGCTGAAATGAGTTCTGCACACCCTCCGAGAAGTGCGATACCCACAGCGATGTTTGCGGCTCCCCCTCCGAAGTAATGTTCGCGGGAAACGATTTTGCGGGATTCACCTTTCGGGGGGAATTCATCTACGGTGATGATGATATCATTGCAGAGATGACCGGTTACTGAGATACATTCAGACTGCATACTATTTTTCTTTGTACATATTGGAAGAGAAATAAGATAATAATTATGGGGTGAATCAGGCAGATGTCTGTTTTCAAAAAAAGAGCGGAGATTGGAGATGATTTTTATTTACATCATCTGCGGCATATTTCTGCCGTTATTTTCTCTGCCGGAATTTCCGCCGAAATTACCGAATCCTCCGCCGCCACCCATCATGGATCCGAGTGCTGAAAAGTTCACTTCGTCTGCTGCTATGAGAGAAGAACTGTCCGCTTTCTGTCCGTCATGGGTTGAGGGAATTGTTCCGTTAAGCTGTCCTAAGATGCTTTCTGCCCGAAGTGTACTCAGTTTTTTCAGTTCAGGAAGGGATTTCTGATACTCTTCATACGAATAGAACGCTGTCGGGTCATTCTTTACGTACTCATTGATGAGGCTGTCAATTGCATCAACTCTTGCCGAAAACGAGTTTCCGAAGAACTCCTCTGCAATCCATCTCAGATACGAATGATACTGCTCTTTGCAGGAATCAACAGCGAGGAGTGAACCAATCATCGGTCTTTCCGACAGATTCGTTCCTGAGGAAACCGGAGTGTCAACCGGGAAGTTTATCATATCTGATGCTGAGGAACCGAATCCTCCGAACGCCAGATTGTAATCCCACGGAATCATGGAAAGTTTTCCGTTGTTTTCATAGAGGTAGTAGTTGTGCTTCATAGAGCCTGCATAGCTGTCGAGATTTACCAGTGCGGTGTTTGCTGCGAAGTAGCGGAGAACTTCATCAACATCGATGTATCTGTCCAGGTCAGTCCCATCTGCGAGATGTTTCAGGGCTTCTACAACTCTGACCTCTGATGCAGTAGTGTCTGTGCGGGAGAATACTGCATTGTCAAAGATGTTTGAGTAACTCGTAAGTGAGTCGTCTGTGTAGACTAAATCAGTGCCTCCGCCTCCAAAGCCGCCGGAACCTCCGAAATCACCGGGCATATCTTTTGACATGTTACGGTCAAATCCGTTTCCGAACTCTCTGCCGAACCCGGCAGCATTTCCCGCGTCTGCCGGCATCTCTGCAGCACCCGGCTGCATCATTGGGTTTCCTGCGAATCCGTTTTCATTTCCGGTCTGCTGCATCATAGAGTTTCCGGTAAATCCGTTTCCGTCTCCGAACTGCTGCATCATGAAGTCGCCGTTACCCGGGAATCCTCCCTGGAAATCACTGATGTTTCCAAATCCCTCCGGCATTTTTCCGTTGCCCGGCATGTTGCCTTTTCCGTCGGAACCTCCGCCTCCTCCATTACCCATCGACTCAGGTTTGTAGAGGTTTCCGAAGTCAGCTCCGAAGTTTCGTTCAGCGAAATCATCTTCAACTGCTTCTACCATCAGATAAAGGCCGTAATACTCACCGTTGATATACACCGCTGCATAGGAGAAAAGCGGAGTCGGGACACCGAGTTCTGTCATCATCTGATACGAAAGATACTCTTTCATATACGTTGCATCCTGATAGTTGTTGTTTAAGACAAACTTGGTCAGGCCCTTAAACGTCTGGTCCTTCACGTACTCGTCGGATTTTATCTTGAAACTGTAGCGGTCGGAATCAGATGATGCAACCTGCGACAGACTGGTCATACCTTTCGTGCGGATTGCTGCCGCTTCATACGCATCACCGTTTATCTCAACATTACAGAGACGATACTCTTCAGAGAGCGGATTTTCCATCATGTCCTGCCAGTCTTCATCACTGATTGTGAGATTAACGGTTGTGATTTTTTCCGGGTCAAAGTAGGAGGAGTAGGAGACATCTCCTGTATTCACTCCAAGGTCAGAGGATGCTGCGCCGAAGAACAGTACTCCGGTAAATATCATGATGAAGACAGTAAGAATTATGGTAATCTTGTCAATCTGCTTCATGTGTTATTTCTTCGTGAGTTGTACACTGAGTACTGCAGGACTCAGGTCATGTATTCTCCGTTGTAGCTTACAAGAACTGCGTTTGAAACGCCCGGGACTGCGGACACTTTATTTACAAATCCGGATTCCATCTTCGGCAGGCGGACTTCTGCGGTAAGCTCGATATTTCCTGAGGGGTCGATGGTCTTTGAGCGGAGAACGAGTTTCTTAACGGTGGATTCAAGAAGACTGTTAACGGATTTTTCCGTGGATTCATCTGCACAGTTTACAATTAAGATGTAGGGTTTGTCCCTCGGTTTTTTGATCGAGAAGAAGTAAAGAACAATTCCGATAAAGACCGAGCCGAAGACTGCGAGCGGAATAAATCCTGCGCCGAGTACGATACCTGCTGAAATTGCCCAGAAGATATAGACGATGTCAAGCGGATCTTTTACTGCCGAACGGAATCTCACAATTGATAATGCACCAACCATACCAAGCGAGAGGATAAGGTTTGAACCGATTGCTAAAATTATCATTGTGGTAATCAGGCTCATTGCCACAAGCGAGAGGGAAAACCCTGATGAGTACATCACGCCGGTAAAACTTTTCTTGTAGATAAATACGATGAAAAGTCCGATGACGAAAGCGAGTGCCATACTGACAATTACATCTGTTACCGAAAACGATGCGACGCTTGTCAGAAGGTCTGATGAGAATAAATCATTAAATGTTAATACCATTTACATCACCCGAACATCCTTGCGGCTGCATATTTGGAAAACGCAGTCACTCTTCTGTTCGGAAGCTGTACCATTGCTTTGATAATTGAGGGTAAGAAACTGTCATATTTGATTTCCATAATAATCACGGGAACTCCAAATGTTTTTGCGGTGGGTAAATCTGCATTGAAAAATTTTGTGCCGGTAATGCCTGTTTTAATTTTTGAATCAATTGAGATGCGTACATTTCCCGGTTTGTAGATGAAACATTCGCGCGTGTACTCGACGACCGTTTTCGGACGAAGCTGCTGATACTTCATTTTAGTATACAGTTCTTTTAGAAGGTCTTTGTCGGAATCCTTCATCCAGGAAATATCGTTTGCAAGAATCATGTCTGCCTCTTTTCGTGAGAGAGGGCAGGAGACTTTGCTTGTTGCAAGATTCAGTTTCATCTTTTTTTCAAGCCGGATGAATGAGTCATCATTGTTGTACATTCTGATGCGGAACTTTTCACGGTTCATGATTCCGGTCAGTTTTTCCTGCAGAGTTTTATCTCCCGGCGTTTCAAAGTAGATACTTCTGATGATGTATTTTCCATCATCATCCGCATACGGGTCCGGGTCTGCAACATTTTTCAGCCGTGCGCGGAGTGTTAAATAATCCGCCTCGGTGATGTAGTATTTGAGTTCATGTCTGAACTTCAGCGTATCTGTACGCATGCATAGTAGATTTGATGTAAAATATATTAAACATTATGTTGTGTTTTGCGAACATTATGGAAAACTATTTATTACATTATGTCGTATATGGTATACGGCGCAGGCACAGTGATGCCTGTGTCATCCAACCAACATGCGAAGCAGATTATCTCCGCTTCGCAGAAGCACAGTACACCAAAGAAAAGTGTTCCAGTCCCCCGCAGCACTGGAAATCAACTACGAGCACAGCAGAAGAGATTTGTTTTTTTCATACACACTCCGCTGCACCCCGGAAACGGGGTGCAGATTATTTTTTGAGTAAATGACAGGAAAAGACTATTCGTTTCTGCGACAAACAGTATCTTACCAACAATGAAGAAGAATATCTACTACATTATCTGCGGAATCCTTGCAGTCCTATTAGTCGTTCTGTTCTATGTCTTCATTCAGATTCGTCTGCCTCTCTTAATTATTCCGGCAGTTATTATTGCAGTCTTACTCTGCTTTATTTTAAAGCGCAGAATATCAGACAGCGAAATGGATGAACGGCAGGTCTTAATTGATATGAAAACTGCATCCGCCACACTGAAAGCAGGAGCAGCCCTTCTTCTTATCGGCAATATTCCGATTATCATTTATGCTTTTTCAGTCCCGCCCATGATTATGCCTATGCCGCATTTCCGCCCGCCGGACGTTGTTCCGCTTGGAATTCTCGGTCAGATTGCGATATTTGAACTGATTCTTCTTGCGGCAGTAGTTCTTGTTTATGCAGGAATCCATATCCACTATACGCACAAGTACGGAGGGGACATAGCAGATGAAGAATAAGATTAAGGTCTTCCGCGCCATGTTCGATTTAACACAGGATGCTCTGGCAAAAGATTTAGGAGTCACACGCCAGACAATTCTGGCAATCGAAAAAGGAAAATATGATCCGTCTCTGGAACTGGCTTTTAAAATGGCAAAACGGTTCCAGACAACGGTTGATGAAATATTCACGTATGAAGAATAATAGAGAATCATACATTCTCTGATTTTCAGCACAGCATCTGTTTTTTAAAAGAGTCTTTTCTATTCTGCCGCAGAATCAGTTTACCGTATCTGGTTGAAAAAAACAGGGGGTACGTAACTCACCGGCGGAGGAGGATCAAAACGTTGAAAGGATACTGCCTGAGGCGCTCTCTGTGATGTTACACTACTAAATTCGGCATAGGGGTATATAAACCCCCTACCGCGCGGTGCGGAAGTGCCTCAAAGACATGAAAATCCGAAAAATCAGAACTCTAAAAATACTCAGAATGAAAAACAAGGCGCAGAAATTCCTTAATTGGCACTTCCGCGCGAATGAAAAAATACGGCCGGAAACGGCTTAGATTTTCCGTGCAACCGTGATGTAGCCGGTATGTCCCACTCTTGTCGAAGGGCGGGTGCCGCGTGCGCTTCTGGATAGTTCGCGTTCCATTATCTCGACCGTCTGCACATTTTCATCGCCGAAAAGCCGGCGTGCAGTATCCATTACAGTAAATGTCTGTTCCAGAAACGGCGTGTATGTTGCGAAGTATCCGCCGTTTTTCAGAAGAGAGTGGGCATGTTCAACATGCTGCGGCTCAATCTGCATATCAAGGTGCACAATATCAAAAGGACCGTCAGTCACTTCAAGAACATCACATGCGCGGCACTCGACGTTTGTAAGGCCCGCATCTATGATATTTCCTTCAGCAGTCTTTGAAAAGTCTGCGCGTGCTTCGCAGGTAACAACCTCGCGGGCGCATCCGCCGAAGTAGATTGCTGCAATACCGGAGCCGGTTCCTGCGTCAAGAACACGGTCGCGTGCGCACATTCCGGTGTATGCCATAACGATGCCGATATCTTTAGGCATCATAGGAGCACCCGTGCGTTTTCCGTGAGAGAAGTAGTCCCCTGCTTTCGGAAGAATTACGGTAAACTCTTTTCCGAGATGGGTTACAACAGTGCCCCCGTCTTCGCATTCGGCGGCAGCTGCCAAGTCAATCATGCCCATGTCGGTGGAAAGTTTACCCTCGCCTAAACGGACAAAGTATTCGCGGGAGTTTCCGCGCAGAATTACCCTGGCGTTTCCAATCATGCTGAAAGTTTCAGAATAGCTTCTGCCATGTCGCCTTTGCATTCCGCTAAGGCTGCACGTGCTTCGTCTGCCGTTTTTCCGGTCTGGGCTGCTACAAGGTTTACATCCTCGTCCGGAATAACAATTTCAGCTTCTTCGAAGTGCACATCGCCGGATAACTGGTACGAGGTCTGGCCCTGCATCGTAATTCCAACGACCTGTGCATTCTCAAATACATAGTTTCCCTGCGGGGTATAGACAACGACTTTTTCAACGTTTTCGATTTCGTCCATCTTCATACCCATCTTCCGCATTGCGGCTTTCATCTGTTTCGGATTAATTCCCGGCATCATTTTTTATTTGCTCCCTGTCTTGTTTTTACTGCTGTTCCGTACGAAAATCCTTTCATCTCGCATCCGGCAAGAACAGCCATGCCGGTTGCTAAAAGGTTGTCTGCTTCGTCAGTCACAAAGACTTCGTCTTCTGCCAGTATATCTTCGTCGGCTGAGATTACATGCTTTGCCATTGCATTCTTTCCGTCTGCAACAAACGGCACTGCATCTTCAATGACGACCACACGGTTTTTCGGTGCGGGAAGAAACTCATGAAGACGCTTTGCCCCGGGGTATCCGAGCGTAAGCCGTCCGTCGTTTGCACGGACGGTAACAAGCCGCTCTTTACCTAAGTTGACATATCTGACACGCTTGGTGTTTGAATACGAAAAGGTGACCTCATCGGGAAAGAGTGCCAGACCGGCACCCCGTCCGAACTGAAAGTCAGCAATTCTTCGTACGCGACTTAAGCTGCTCTTCGATAAGTTCGTTAACTCTTCTGACGAAATCATGTTCGCATCCTTTCGGTATATATGCGCCTGCTGCAATATTATGTCCTCCGCCTCCTCCGCCGAATTCAGCGGCTGATTTACATAAAGCTTCCTGCAGATTTACGCCGCGGCGCACCATCCGTTCATTCGTGCGCATGGAAACTTTCAGCAGTTCCGGCTCATCTGAAACAGAGCAGATGACAAGAATCGGTTTTAAGGGGTTCAGTTTGGATAACGCCATTCCGGCCCCGATTCCTACTACGGTGTCCGGATATTTGTCGCCGGTATTTACCGCCTGAATTGCCGTGAGTTCTTCGACGCCGAGCTCTAAGATGTACTCGCAGAGGTCGCGGATAATACTCCTGTGATGCCGGAGCATGTGTTCTGCTTCGCGGTAGTGAACGCCGCGGTCGCCTGCGCAGACGGCAGCACCTATACCCGGTTTCTGCCATCTGCCGCAGGCGTTAAGCATAGTTGCATACTCTGATGCGTTTCTGAGCGGACTTTTTTCTGCTTCGTCCGGGAAGAAATAATGCTCTGCAAAAAGACGCTCAACAGATTCTCCGTTTGCTATCATCTGTTCTGCAACGACGCTTGAGAGCCTGCGTATCTCATCTTCAGATAATTCTTCAAAGACGCGGACAGAACTTTCTGCCGGATATATGCCTGCCCGGCAGAGAAGTGCCGCTGCTGCGGCAGGTTTTCCGGAGATTCCCGGGATTACCGGGTCGTCGCTGTTTGATAGTGAGAGATGCAGCGCCCGCGTTGACAGGCCATAGCAGTTTATGCCGTATCTGATGGTGAGAATGCCGTTTTTCTCCGCGTCTTCTGCAATCCAGTGGGCAATACCGCAGAGCCGGCATTTTTCCCGCGCCATCATGTCTCCGACATTTCCGACGACGGCGAGTTTGCTTAAGTCCAGGTTTGCCTCATCCATTTTTCGCGCGGTCAGATAACAGATTCCCGCGGCGCTGCACTTCTCATACTCCTCACCGTAGAACTGGGAGTTTACCTGGAAGTACTCGGTTCCTTTTTCAGCGGCCTGAGGTATGTGGTGGTCGAGAATGAGAACTTCATCCGATGAAAATCCGGCATCTTCGAGAAGATTCTGCTGACCGGAGCCTAAGTCCGTGAAAAGCTTGAGACTTGAATCACGCGGAATGTGCGGGATTGTCATCGGTTCAAGCTGGCGGACGAAAACAGGTTTTGCCTCTATATGTGCGCGCGAAAGCGCCTGAAGCATAATAGAGCCGCTTGAGATGCCGTCTGCATCGATATGGGATACTACAGTTACTGAATCGCTTTCGCTGATAATGTCCGCAGCTTTACTGATATCTTCAACGACCCCCATATCCAACTCCTGATTATCTATATTCTTTGTCGTATGAGGAAATAAGGTATAGGTTGAAGATGTCAGAAAACCAATTACATTCATAACTCTATGTCCGGCAAAAAAGATTCCCTTGATAAAATTACGGTAATTGACCACCCGCGTATGATTTCAGGCTGCATCGGATTAGCCATGGGGCTTGCAGTTCTGGTTTTATCCCTGCTGCACAAAATGGCCCCTGAACATGCGGTTATCTTTCTTTCCATCGCAGCAATAGCATTCGGAATTTACCTGCTCATTCCGAAAAAACAGTGAGATATTTCCGGGCGAATTAATCCGGTGTGACCTGTATCCGAATGAATAAATCTCTTATCTTTTTCCTTGCAGCGCTGCTTATTTTCGGAACAAACGGTATCGTTGCAAGTTTTATTCCGCTTACAAGTACAGAGATTGTGTTTTTCCGTGCGCTGCTCGGGTCGCTGACTCTTGCTGCAGTATATTTCCTTCTCAGAAAAAAGATTACCATCTTTAAAAAGCGAAAGGACCTCATTCTTCTTATTCTATCAGGGGCTGCCATGGGTTTATCATGGATGTTTCTCTACGAAGCGTACCAGCAAAGCGGCGTCAGCATTTCAACCCTTCTCTATTACAGCGCCCCGCTAATCGTAATGGCTCTGTCATATCTTCTCTTCCGCGAAAAGTTTACGGCAAAGCGGGTTGTCGGATTCGGTATTGTGGCTGCCGGATGCATCATTTTAAACGGAGGTGCTGTTCTTGACGGTGTCGGGGGATTCGGTCTTTTCTGCGGCGCAATGTCTGCTGTAACGTGTGCAGTAATGATTATCTTAAACAAAAAGGCAACCGGCGTCAGCGGTCTGGAAAATACCTTGTTCCAGCTCATATTTGCCTGCATCACGGTTGCGGTCTTTGTCGCATTTACCAGCGGTTTTTCCTTTATCCCCGGAATATCTCCGGATGCATGGGTATGGATTTTGGTTATCGGTATTTTCAATACAGGCATCGGATGTCTCCTCTACTTCTCTTCCATCGGCAAACTTCCCGTGCAGACCGTGTCCGTTTTAGGATACCTTGAGCCGCTTTCCGCGGTGATATTTTCTACGATATTCCTGCAGGAGTTCTTAACGCCTCTGCAGACTTTGGGAGCAGTCTGTATTCTGGGCGGGGCTGTATTTGCAGAAGCCGGATGGAAGAAACTGAGATGTAAGAAAACTCTCTGATGCTCATGTCTATGACCAAGAACATTATATCCGATAGAGACTAAGGGAATAGTATGGAATATGATTCATCAAAACTTATCGGAAATGTGATTCCGGTAAAAGAACTCACAGAATATCAGAAAGGGTCTGTAGTATCCCGTATGGTGATAAACAAAAAATCAGGAACCGTTACGGCATTTGCGTTTGAAAAAGGTGAGGGACTTTCCGAACATTCCGCACCGTTTGATGCATTAGTCATCGCTGTCGAAGGAGATGCAGAAATTCCGATAGGCAGTATTTCACATACGGTTCATGCCGGAGACATGCTTATCATGCCCGCTAATGTGCCGCATGCGGTACATCCCCTCACCCGGTTTAAGATGATGCTTGTGCTGATTCATGAGTAATTTCTGTTCACAAATCCTTACGTAACAGAAGCACCAATACTCTTCTATGCAGCTGACCGTACTCTGTGATAACTATACCTCAACCTATACGGCAAAAACATACCTCGGTGAACCGGGATTTTCCGTCTATATCGAAGACGGTTCTGATACAATTCTTTTTGACTGCGGCTATACTGATGTATTTCTGAAAAACGCAGAGACGGCCGGAATTGATGTAACAACTCTTACAAAAGTTGTCTTCTCTCACGGGCATGACGACCACACGGGAGGGCTGAAGTTTCTTCTGCCGCTGATAAAAAAAGGAACCGACCTCTATGCTCATCCGGACACCTTCCGGGAAAAAAGAAGGGGAGAGGAAAACACCGGCTCTCTTTTCCGCGCAGAAGACCTGGAAAAAACATTTGCCATGCATCTTGCAGAGGGTCCGCAGAAGGTATCCGAACACCTGACATTTTTGGGTGAAATCCCGTCACTTACCTCCTTTGAACCGCGAAAACAGTTTGATATGCACGATGACGGTACGGGACACTTTGTTCCTGATTTTGTGCGTGAGGATTCAGCTCTTGTCTATGAAGATGCAGCGGGCATCAGCATCATAACCGGATGTTCTCACGCCGGTATCTGCAATATCTGTGAGTATGCAAAGCAGTTGTTTAAAAAACCACTCCGTTCTGTTCTCGGCGGATTCCATCTCAAAAATGCGGATGAGAGGGTGGAAAAAACAATTGCATATTTCAGGGAAAACAGTGTGCGTGAACTCTATCCCTGTCACTGTGTCTCATTTGCAGTAAAGGCAAAAATTAATGCAGAAATTCCGCTGCAGGAAGGAGGCGCCGGACTGACTCTTGAGTGGTGAGTTCGGTTTTTTTCCGTGGAAGGGATTCTCTAAAACGATCAGATATTCTTCTGATATATTGCTTCCATTTCGCGGACCATACGCCCCTCAATCTCTTCAGTATCCGGAAGAACTTTGCGCAGCATCTCAGGAAGTTCCTGCGAGAATGCGTACTCAGAAACACCGATAGGTTTTTTCAAATCACGAAGGGCATACTCGGCAACGAACTTCTGCTTATCGCGGCAGAGAATTAAACCGATAGACGGAGCGTCAGCGTCTGACTTAATCAGGTCATCAACTGCTGAGAGATAGAAGTTCATCTTGCCTGCATACTCCGGCTTAAACTTCCCGGTCTTCAGCTCAACAACCACATAACAGTGAAGCTTTAAGTGATAGAACAGCAGGTCCATATAGAAATCCTCGCCGCCGACCTCAAGATGGACCTGACGGCCCACAAATGCAAACCCGCACCCGAACTCAAGAAGAAGCTTGGTCACATGAGATACAAGTGCGTCCTCGACCTCAAGCTCGGAGACTTCGTTCGAAAACGAAAGAAAATCAAACACATACGGGTCTTTAAACAAAGCAGAAACATTCTTCTGCGGAAGCACCTTCTCAAAATTCGAAACCTCAAGAGTCTTGCCCTGCCGCTTATACAAATCAGTAGCAATCTGATGGTCAAGAACACGAACAGACCAGCCGTTTTCAATGGCTTTCATCAGATACCAGTCACGTATTTCCTGTTTTTTTACCCGTTCCATTACCAGGACTGTATGTGACCATGGTAATTGTGCAGACAGTGTCTGCACTATTTGTTTTGAGGGGTACATTTCAGCAAATCGTTTCATGTTTTTGAGGTTTCTCGGAGAAAAGCCGGTTAATTCAGGGAATTCTTTTCTGATATCTGCAGATAGGTTTTCGATGAATTTACTGCCCCATTCCGCCCGTTCGAGAATAATTTTCCCGACATTCCAGTATAGAAGAACAAGTTCGCGGTTTACCGATAAAAGAGCACGCTGCTGAGCCTGCCGGACGCCGGAAATAATCTCTGAAACAACACCTGTGTATTCCGCCGAAAAAATTTCAGACATTATAATACACCCAACCAAATACAAAAAAGATGTCAGTCATAATCATCCTCACGTCCTCAAAAACATTTTTTCGAGTTCTCCTTTCGAAAGTGTAATGACTGTGGGTCGTCCGTGCGGGCATGTGTACGGCGAATCTGTCTGGGCAAGCTGCCGCAGCAGTTCTTCCATCTGCGGGGCTGTAAGCGCCGTGTTTCCTTTTACAACTGCCCGGCACGCTGCTGTTTTCAGCACACGGTCAAGCGCCCTCTCCGGATTTTTCTCTGCATTGCCGCAGAGTTCTGCAATAATCTCATGGACTACCGCAGGGTCCCCGAGTTTTGATGATACAGCGGGGACACAGCGTACTGCCCAGACATCCTGTCCGAACGGTTCAATGCCGTATCCTGCTTTTTCCAGAGCCGGAAGAAGTGTCGGAAGAACTGCCGCCTCAGCACGGGAAAGTGTAAGCGTAACCGGCGATATGAGCTCCTGACCTGCATGTTCCTCTGCCGCTTTTTTGACCAGGGCATCATACATAATCCGCTCGTGCGCTGCGTGCTGATCGATGATAAGCAGATTTCCTGCCGCATCTTTTGCAAGAATATATGTCCCTGAAATCTGTCCCAGGACCTCCGGAATCGGAAATGCCGATTTGCTCTCTGCAGATGTTTCTCTATCGCCGAAAATAATCCGTTCCGTTCTTTTCAGCTGCTGCTCGGTCTTCCGCGGCGATGAGTATGACGGAGCAGGGTATTTCTGTTCAATTACATACGCCGGTTCCGGAGTACTCTGCGGCGGTCTGCTTCCTGATATATCAGAATGCTGATATGAGTAGGATGCAGTATCTGTATCGCTCACCGACGACTCAACGGTTTTTTGTCCGTACGGATTGTTAAGTGCAGAGTACACTTTCTCTGCAAGAGATGATTTTGTATCGCCAGCGTTTTCTTTCGATGATGCGGTTTCAGTCTTCAGGTATGTTTTTTCTGCAGACTGTTTGCCGGCAGGTTTCTGCTGCGCATCCGTCTCCGGCGCAGTTTCTCTCTTTCCGAATGCCGCCTCAAGTGCCGGGGAAATCAGTTTTGCCTGTGTGTCTGGCTCTTTCTTCTGCGAAAATATCTTTTCCTCATGCAGAACGCAGTAGACAGCATCCTGCACCGCTGATGCGACCTCACGCTCGCGTGAGATGCGCACCTCGCGTTTTGTCGGGTGCACATTTACATCAATCTCGCGCAGGTCCACTTTGATGTCTAAGAATGCCGCAGGGTACATTCCTTTCGGGAGAAGTGTGCCGTATCCTTCACGTACTGCCCACTGAAGCGTGCGTGAGGTAATCTGCCGTCCGTTTATCGTGAGATAGAACCGCGACGGTGTCGGGCGCATCTCGCATCCCGGTTTTGTAATCCAGCCGGACACAGATGCAGCCTGATTCGAGCCTTCCGCCTGAATCAGTGATTTTGCAAAACCTGTTCCAAACACTGCTGCAATAGCGTCCGGATAACTGCCGTTTCCGTATGTTCTGAACCGTTCCTTGCCGTTGAAAAGCAGAACAACCGCCGTATTTCTGCAGGATAAAGCGATACGCTCCACCATGTCGTAGATGTGCGAAAGTTCCGTTGAAAGAGACTTCTGGAATTTTTTACGTGCAGGTGTGTTGTAGAATAAATCCTCAACAATAATAGTTGTGCCGTCCGGCGCTCCGGCAGAACTCTGCTTTATCAGATTTCCGCCGTGAATAATCAGCTGCACTGCCTCTGGAGAGCTGCTCCCCTGCTCTTTTGAGGTGAACGTAACTTTTGATACAGCGGCAATGCTTGCAAGCGCTTCGCCTCTGAACCCTAAGGTTGCAATGCCGTTTAAGTCCTCAGGTCCTGCAATTTTGCTTGTTGCATGCTGCTGAAACGCGAGAAGAGCATCTTCTGATGAAACCCCGCAGCCGTCATCAGACACGGAGATGCCGGTTACGTTTTTTGCATCCGCACGAATGTCAATAGTGATGCGTTTTGCTCCCGCATCGATGGAGTTTTCCACCAGTTCCTTTACAACAGATGCAGCACGCTCAACCACTTCGCCGGCAGCGATTTTGTTGATTGTATCTTCATCAAGCAGATGTATTTTGCTCATGGCTTCTTCTCCAGAAGGGACTTCAGTTCAGTTATGAACATCAATGCCTGCAGAGGCGTCATTGTGTCAGGGTTTGCTTCACGCACCCGTGTTTCAACCTCGGAAGGCTCTGATTCGGACGGTTCGGCATCAACTAAAAGCATCTGTGTGTAGTACTTCTGTCCGCCGGATGCCGCATCTTCGCGAAGCGCTTCCTTTAAAATCTCCTCGGCACGGGTGAGCACTTTTTTCGGAACTCCCGCAATTTTTGCCACATGAATGCCGTAACTTCTATCTGTTGCGCCCGGAATCAGTTTACGTAAGAACGTGATATCATGGCTGTCTTCTTTTACGGCGAAATGATAATTTCTGATGCGCTTCAGTTCGCCCTCCATGGAGATTAACTGATGGAAGTGCGTTGCAAAAAGCGTCCGCGGGCCGCTCCCTCCTTTTCCGTGCAGATACTCTAAAACGGCTCTTGCAATAGAGTAGCCGTCAACGGTACTCGTACCTCTGCCGATTTCGTCTAAGAGAATCAGACTGCGTTCGGTTGCATTGTTTAAGATGCCTGCAAGTTCGAGCATCTCAACCATGAAGGTACTCTGACCTCCTGCAAGGTCATCAGATGCGCCTACTCTCGTAAAGACTCTATCCACAACACCCACACGGGCAAACCGTGCCGGAACAAAGCATCCTGTCTGAGCCATAATGCAGATTAAGGCAACCATACGCATGTAGGTGGATTTACCGGCCATATTTGCACCGGTCAGAATCAGAATCTGCTTATCAGATGCACTCATCTCGGTGTCGTTGGGTACATATCCGCCGGGAACGGTATTCTCTACAATAGGGTGTCTTCCGTCGCGGATTAAAAGCTCCGGCTGCAGAACAATTTCAGGGCGGACATAGTTGTTTGTTACGGCTAAATCCGCAAAAGAAGCCGTGCGGTCGATGATGCCGACTGCGAGGGCTGCATCCTGCAGTGCTTTTACCTGCCCTCTGAGTGTTTCTATAAGGGACTCGTAGAGCTGAATCTCTAATGCAAGCGTCCGCTCATCAGCCTGCGCCATCAGCGCTTCGCGTTCACGAAGCGAGGGAATCGTAAAGCGTTCACCGTTTGCCGTGGTCTGTTTGCGCTCATACTCCGGCGGCACTTTATCGAGATTGCTTTTGGTAACCTCGATGTAGTAGCCGAAGACATTGTTGTAGGCAATCTTTAATGATTTAATGCCGGTCCGCTCACGCTCTGCATTCTGTAAATCCGCAATCCATGTCCTGCCGTTTGCGGTGATGTCGCGGAATTTGTCAAGGTCTGCAGAGTAGCCGGCGCGGATGACATGTCCGTTTTTGTAAACCGCCGGCGGCTCTTCCACAATAGCGGATTCGATAAGGTCAGCGATTCCGGTAAATGAAGGAATCGAGGTGACAGCATCACGGAGAATGCCTTCTGCCCCGCTCAATGCTTCGGATAAAGCCGGGAGTTCGCGAAGACTTGCGGCGAGCGCCAGCAGATCCTGCGGACGTGCGTTTCCGAATGCGATGCGTCCTGCAATGCGTTCGATATCAGAGAAGTGGGAGAGAATCGAGCGGATGTCTGATAAAAGAACCGGACGTTCGGTAAAGAACTGCACCGCATCCAGACGCAGATTGATTTTATCAGGAGATGTCAGGGGTCTGGTTACTGCCTCGCGAAGCGCACGGGAACCCATGGGGGTTTTTGTGCGGTTTAAAAAGCCGAAGACAGTTGTGTCATTTCTGTCTCCTCTGAGCGGGGTTATGATTTCCAGATTCCGTAAGGCTGCCGCATCCAGAATCATCGCATCCCCGCTGTATTTGCGGGTAAATCCCTGGATGTGCGGCAGCGATGTCTTCTGTGTTTTTTCTGCGTAGCGCAGTGCGGCAGCTGCTGCACTGATGCAGAGGGAAGATCCGGTATCAAACCCGTCGAGGGAGGCTACCCCGAACCGGGTGCAGAGCATCTCCGAAGCCCCCGCAAAGTCAGCAGAGGAAACCGGTGTAATCACTCTTCCGCAGCCGGTCAGGTACGTAATTAAATCAGCCTGCGAATCAGCGGGAATAAGAATCTCAAGAGGGCTGTATCGTTCAATTTCAGCGGCGAGTGTGTCAAATCCGTTTTTCGTTTCGATATCTTCGACAAAGAACTCGCCGGTTGAGACATCAAGAAATGCAAGGCCTGCGGTATTTTTCTTTGCATCCGGTGCGATGCTTAACAGATAATGTGCCGCACTTCCGGGGATTATATCAGCATCGATAACGGTTCCCGGCGTTACAACCCGTGTAACGTCACGCTTGACAACACCTTTTGCAAGCTTCGGGTCTTCGGTCTGCTCGCAGACTGCAACCTTGTAGCCTTTCCGAATCATCCGCGGAAGATAAAGGTCTACTGCATGGAACGGAATTCCTGCGAGCGGAATGGGGTTTCCGTCAGGGCCTTTTGAACGCGAGGTAAGAACAAGGTCCAGCTCACGCGAACAGATAACCGCATCCTCAAAGAACGTCTCGTAAAAATCACCCATCCGCATGAATAAAATGCAGTCGGGATACTGTGCCTTAAACAGTTTTACCTGCTGCATTGCAGGAGTGAGTTTTGCGAAATAAGCATCTCTGGTTTCCGGTGCGGAGTCTGTCATAATGGTAGGTAAAAATTATTTGTTCCTGAGTACTTCTTCTGCTTTATCGATAAAGGCTAATGCATCTTTTTTCTGCTCTGCAATATCAACCTTGTACCCTTCGGCAAGTGCGTAAAATTCCAGAAATGCAGCCCGGATTTTTTCCATCTCCAGGACTGCGTTCTCTGACCCTTCCAGTTCTTCGGCACGGCGCTTTAAAAGAAACCGGCACTCACCATAGTAAAAGCAGAGTTTTTTGTTGTACTTTTTTTCTGCAGTAATAATCTGTCCGGCATTCTGCATCTCACGTACTTCTGCGCATCCGGCGATGAGTTTTTCAAGGCGACGGCTGAATCTGGAAGAGACTTTAAACCGTGTGTACTTTCTTTTAAATCCCATGAGCGTGATTACTGAATTTCTTCACCTTTTAAGATGACTTTGTGCTCGGGGATGACGTGTCCTACTGCTTTTGCGCCCGGAATCAGTTTAATGATTTTATCTGCATCAGCAGGGGATACTATGTATGCGAATCCCATACCCATGTTGAAGGTGCGGTAGAGCTCGTTTGCGGAAAGGTTTCCTTTCTCTGCAATCCATGCGAGAACTTCAGGAACCGGCATGGGGTCTTCGAAGGAGAATCCGTACCCGGTAATACGCAGGAAGTTTAAGAGACCGCCGCCGGTTACATGGCACATGCCGTGTACATCGACTTTGCTGCAGACATCAAGAACTTCGGAGTAGATACGGGTTGGTGTCAGGAGTGCTTCGCCCACGGTTTTTCCGGACGGAAGAACAGTCCTGTATCCGCCGTTTTCCTCGGCGATTTTACGTGCAAGGGTGTATCCGTTTGAGTGAACGCCGGTACTTGGAACGCCGACAATAACATCTCCCGGGACAACCTTTTCGCCGGTGACTATCTTGGATTTGTCCTGAACGCCGAGGCAGGTTCCTGCAAGGTCAAGGCCGTTAATCATGCCTTTGAGAGTTGCAGTCTCTCCCCCGACAATATTTACGTTTGCAAGTCCGGCGCCTTCGTTTAAGCCGATGCCGATCTGAATCATCTGTTCCTTGTCGATGCCTTCCGTTGCAATGTAGTCCACAAAGGCAACCGGTTCGATGTTCATCACATACATGTCGTTGACGTTCATCGCCATACAGTCGATACCGACCGTGTGCCAGTCTTGTAAGTCGTCAGCGACACGCATCTTGGTACCGACGCCGTCAGTGCAGAGAGATAAGACCTTGTCTCCGAAATCAATCAGACCGGAGAAGTGGCCGACGTCACCTACCATGCCGTATTTGCCGCTTCTGCGGTAGGACAGCATTTTGATGAGGGATTTAACACCGTCTGCCTCTAAATCAATATCAACGCCTGCGTCTTTGTACGAGTAGGCCATTGTTACTCCTCCTCGTTTAATCTGAACTCTTCGTGAATGGCGCGGACCGCCTTGACACCGTCGTTTCCGTTAACTACGAAGGAGACATTGACCTCGGAGCCCTGGGAAATCATAAGAACGTTAATCTTCTTTTCGCCCAGGCTCTTGAAGATGCGTGCAAGGGTTCCCGGTGTTCCGCGCATGCCGGAACCGACAACAGATACGACCTGCACGTCGTTTGAGATGGTGTAGCGTTTGATAAAGCCCTTCTCCTGAATCTTCTTTAAAGCACCCTCTGCCCTGCTTACCTCCTCTTCGGTGATAATCATCGAGATGTTAAGTTCGGATGAACCCTGACTGATGAGCATGACATTTACCGATGCATCGGCAAGTGCGGTGAAAATCTCACCGGCAACACCCGGTCTTCCGGCTGCAAATCCGGTGACAGAAATAAGGCAGCTGTTTTTGATAAGAGATACTGCTTTTACAATGCGCTCGTCTGCGTGCGTCTCGCGGCTGATAAGCGTTCCCGGGTGTGCCGGGTTGAAGGTATTTCTGACATAGACCGGAATGTCTTTTTCCATGGCCGGAAGAAGGGCACGGGAGTGAATGACCTTTGCGCCGAAGTAGGACATCTCCATCATTTCGATAAAGGAGATGGTATCAATGACACGTGCTTCGGGAATCATGCGCGGGTCTGTGGTCATAACACCGTCGACATCAGTCCAGATGATAACCTCATCTGCATCAATACCTGCACCGATGATGGCTCCTGAGTAATCTGAACCGCTTCTTCCAAGCGTTGCAACAGAACCGTCGCCTGAGCATCCGGCAAAGCCCTGAATGACCGGCACATCAGTTCCGAGCTTACTTCCGATACGTTCTGCAATACGCGGGTAGCTTTCCGGAAGGGCGGTTGCATTTCCGTGGACGCCGTCGGTTATGATGCCTGCATCACAGCCGCTTATCTGGAAGGAGGAGATTCCTATCTGCCGCAGTGCAGCGGAAACGATGGGTGCAGATAATTTTTCTCCGATGGATATGATATAGTCACGGGAGCGTGCGGTAAGTTCACGCAGGTTTCCGACAGCAGCGAGCATGTCGCGGAGACGCTCAAGGCGGATTTCGAGGTGTGCGGTTACTTCCCCGACAAAGTCCGGTGCAACCTCTTTTAAGGTGTCGATATGGCGTGTTTTAAGCTGAGTGATAAATGTATCAAGAAATCCTGCTTCAGCTCCGGCTATGATGTGTTCTGCTGCATCGATAATCTGGTCGGTTACTTTCGTCATTGCAGATACAACAACAGCAACTTCGTTTCCTTTATCATGCGATTCCCTGATAATTGCGACTGCCTTTCTGATGGCTGCTGCATCACCTACGGAGGTCCCTCCGAATTTCATTACTACACGCATATTTCTAAACACCAATTGTTAATAAGTAATGTATGCTCTCTAAAGAGATAAAGCATTACAGCCAGAGGCGGAGAGAATAGGGGAATAAACAGCAAGCAGTTGAGGTACTGCAGAAAAAAAGGGTCCTTCGCCATTTTATGTGATTTTGAAATAAGGAGAACTTTTTAGTCAGCGCGTAG
>DALTWQ010000013.1 GCA_029987025.1 Methanocorpusculum sp.
CAGACTGAAGATCTGTATGTCGCCGGTTCAATTCCGGCTGAGGGCACTGTTTTTTCTCTTTATCTTCATAAAATCAAATCAGGGAGCAGGTTGTACAGATAACAGTTTCTCCGGTGTCTGTACAGACCCGGCGTTATCCCGGGTTTTTATCTTTGATACCAATTCAATTATCATTATTACGCATAAGAAACCAAATATAATTACACTAAACTAATAGGAGTTCATGAAAATGACTGGTTTAATTGCTAACATCGGACAAACATTCGGGTATTCATTTAAGAATACTATCCTTCGTCCGTTCTTCTGGTTAGGCATGCTTATTACAGCGCTAATCATGCTTATCTGCTTCGCAGCAGGAGCAGCCTGTATCGCCGGCGCCGCAGTTTCCGAAAGCGTGATGCTTATCCCGGGAATCATCCTCATTGTCGTCGGAATTCTCCTGGGATTCTTCTTCAACGGAATTCAGGTGCAGGTTTTTGCAAACAAAAAACTTACCTTCAAAGGATTCTTCGGCACCATCGGCCGCGGCATTCAGTTACTAATCATTGATTTCATCTACTCGATTATCATCACGATTGTTTTTGCAATCTGCTTTGCCCTCGGTATCTTCGGCGGACAGGGCGATGTTATCAATGAAGCCGTCACTGGCCTTTCATCAGGTGCAAACATACTCTTCCCGAACGGCATTACCACTGTCGGAATTATCATGCTTATTGTCCTGATTCTTCTGACAATCTTCTTCAGCATCCTGATGCTTGCAGCAGATGTCAACTTCGCCCGTGCCGGAAAGTTCGGCGCAGCATTCCATTTCGGAGAGATTTTTAAGAGAATCGGTGTCTTCGGCGTCTTAAAGTTCATCGTTGCTATCATTCTCTTCGTAATTATCATGGTCATTATCTCATTTATTATCGGTCTGATTCTCGGTTTGATTGCTATGATTCCCAACGAACTGGCAGTAAGTATCGTCTCCATTATCTTTACGATGCTGCTGATTCCGTTCCTGCTTATCTTTACATCCAAGTATTTCAGCAACCTCTTTGCAGACTGAAATCACTCACCCTTTTTTTAAATCATTTATTCGGGGTGTTCTTAAACTCTCTTTCAAAGAGATATCAGGAACAATGCCGCATAACATACTATCTATAAATACTTGTTTCTTCTTAAACTAATATATGAATGAAGCAAAATGCACAGTACTGAGAAACTCGGTGTCAGGTCTTGCATACCTGTTTCTCGCGACACTGGCAGCCCTTTTTATCATCGCAGACTTATCAGCAGTCAGACTGACCCTTATTCCGGCCGTAGTTCTGGAGGTCCTGATTGGTATCTGCGGCATCATACTCCTCGGTCTTAAGAAACGTGATCTGACAGGCATTGTAATGATTCTTTTTGCAATGCTTTTCGGGTATTATACAGTTACCGGCGGAGTGCTTTACTCCATTGCCACACCGGTGATTCTGGTATTCTTTATCCTCATCGCATGTATTCTGCTCCTGACAAAGGAAAAGAAGGCACAGTCATATTTCTGTGTATTTCTCCCGTACGGAATCGGGGCCGTCACCATAGCCTGCGGTGCATCGGACAGTATATTCACCATTATCCTTCATATCATATTCGGATTAGTTGCTTTAATCTACTCTCTGCTCTTCTTAGCACCGAAGGCAAACAATAAGCTGGCCCTCAAATTAAAAAGCGACGAGGAGTTCAGCTTTTCCGAATCAGGCCCGGTTATCGGATATGCACTTCTGATGATTCCGGGAGCTATTTATGCCGTATCAATTCTTACCGGATTCGCAGATGTGGAAACATTACAAACACTTCTTTTGCTCTGCGGCATTCTGCTGGTTATTGCAGGAATTCTCCTGGCTGTATTTTCGAAACAGTACCGTAAGTCCATTCTCTTTGCTGTTATGGGACTTTTCTCTGCGGCAGCGGCATTCGGCGGAGGTGTTATGTACTATATCACCGGCGGTGTTCTGATTCTGTTAGGTATCCTCGCGTTATTCCAGAAAAAAGCGAAGATTCTCAACTTCCTGATTCTGATGCCAGCCGGAATTCTTGCAATCCTTCTCGGATTCAGCATAAACAATCTGATAATCAATCTCATCCTGATAACTATCATCACCCTTGTTTCCCTGTACATGACTGTTGTATACTTCTGCAGAAAGAAAGAACTTCCGCAGTTCTGAACACTCACTTTTTTTACAATTTTTCCGGCCGGCTGCCGCAGATAATAAAAGAGTATTATTATCGGGTCTTGAAAACGGAATCAATGAAAAAAGACAGACTTACAGATTGAAATTTTAAAAAAAAGGTTTGAGCAGTATTTACTCAATAACCTTGAAAGAAGTTCCCGGGATACCGCAGATCGGGCAGCGCTCGGAGGTGTGGTTAATCTCGATGTTTCCGCAGACCGGGCATAAGTAGACGGTCTTTACATCAAAGTCTTTGCCTGCTTTAACTGCTTTAAGTGCCTTGTCGTAAAGGTCAGCGTGAACTGCTTCTGCCTGCTTTGCGTGCTCGAAGGTGATTAATGCATCCTGTCTGCCTTCCTTCTCTGCAACTTCGATGAAACCGGGGTACATCTGGTTGGTTTCTTCAAGTTCGCCTGCTTTGCCTGCTTCAAGGTTTGCAACGGTGTTTCCGATGTATCCGCCGACGCGCATGAGTCTGCGTGCGTGGATTTCTTCTGCTAAGGATGCTGCACGGAAGAGTTTTGCAACCTGTGCGTATCCTTCATCGTCTGCTGCTTCTGCAAATGCCTTGTACTTGTTACGTGCCTGGGACTCGCCTGCAAAGGCGCCTGCAATACATTCCTGTGTGTTCATACCTGTTATATTAGGGCGGCGCGCTGATAAAGTTTTTGAAAGCGGATATATTTGCAGGATTAAGCGAGGGAGAATATAATTCCCGAAATCTCTTCAGATTGGTCTTTAATACGAAAACCGGATGATGAAACAACCCCAAATATTAGTATACAATTTGTATACAAAATGTACACAAATTTTAAAATATTCATTATAAAAGTAATAATTATATAGAGAACACTCTAAAAATTACATAATGAACCTGAAGGAGACTGCTGACATAGATAAGCCGCGGGAGAAACTCATGAACCGCGGTCCGGCATCCCTTGAACTTCACGAACTTGTCGCCGCCATCATTGGAAGAGGGACTGTAGGGTGCGATGCGATGCAGATGGGTAAACAAATCGGAAGCATCCTCATGGAAAAAACCTATGAAACAACAACAAAAGACCTCTGCAGAATTAACGGGATGGGCGCAGCGAAAGCCTGTCAGATTGTAGCCTCGCTTGAACTTGCAAGAAGGTTTCCGCCACCGAAAATCCGCCGGGCATTAATAACCAGACCAAGCGATGTACTGCCGTTTGTAGCACAGTACCGCTTTGAAAAGCAGGAGAATCTGATTGTCATTTCCTTAACCGGCGCACATGAAGTAATTAACATCCGTCTGATTACCCGCGGAATTCTGGATAACTGCCAGGTACACCCGCGTGAGATATTTGCAGATGCTATAGCAGACCGGGCAGCAGCAATAATTATTGTACACAATCACCCGTCAGGAAGACTTGAACCGAGCAAACTTGACATCAGTATGACTCAGGTTATGAAACGCTGCGGGCAACTGCTTGGCATCCCGCTACTTGACCACATCATTATCGGTCCTGAGGACGGATATGTTTCAATCCCTGACGAGTGAAGAGTTTCCCAAAGAAATTTACCATAATCCCTACCAGAACTGCTGCAGCAAGCGAACCCTCACGGATTCCAACAATACACTGCAGAGATGCAAACGAAACAATTGCTGCGGCAGCAACAATTATGCAGTCAAAACAGACTTTGACATGCCCGAAGTTCTTTTTTGTGACCTTTGATATAATCCGCACAAGAAAGTCTCCCGGCATCATAATAAAGTCTGCTTTAATCAGCAGAAAAATACCGAACGCAAGAACTGCACAACTGAGAAGCATAATCATAAACTGCTGCCAGTATGCATCCATAACTGCGCCTGATAATAAGTAATTATTCAAATCAATAAAGGCACTGAAAAGAAACAGCCCCGGAATCTGCAACAGATACCATTTCTTAAAATCTTTTTTAAGAATCAGAATCTGGATGAAAACAAATACCATATTCATGATAAATGTGATTAAACCCATAGAAAGAGGTGTTACCACGCTGAGTACGAACGGCAGAGAAGAGATTGGAGATGTTCCCAAATCAGCAGTTACTGATAGAGCAACACCGAGACCCATAATATAGAGCCCGAAAATAAAAAGAAAAATACGGGAAGGTATTGATAATGCCGTCTTTTTCACCGGTTTGCTTTGGAACACTGTCCGCAGGCTTTACAGACCTCCGGAGCTGGTGTAAATTCAGTTCCGTTTTTACAGAACGGCGGAATATCTGCTGCATCACGTTTGAAATAGACATGCGGTACAAGCGAGATGTGAGTATATGTTCCGACAGGCAGATTCAGTGCATCTGCGATATGTTTCTGCAGGCATGCAAGGGCATACATGTTTGAACCTGCGGCAGATAACATATCGTTGCTCCTGAAAATGATTTTCATATCGAGTTTGCCGTCACGGACAACACACTGCACAAGCTGCAGACACGGACAGTCATTGAGGGCTTCATCAACCGGAGGACACCAGGTAATTGCAAGGGCACGTCTGCTTTCCGGATTTGCTGCAAGTTTGTCTATGATATACTGAATCTGGTCCTGATGAATCTCGCCGCCCATCTCAAGACCGCATCCCCAGTCAAACAGACGTCCGTGATAATCGTACTCAAATACCGCATCAGAACCGTGAATCAGGTTCCTTGCATACTCTTCCAAAAAAGATTCCTTAAACCGGGAGGCAGAAGAAACCATGGGAGATTCGAACGGAGTGTCAACAGTGATACAGATTTCATCCGTTTCCATTGTTTCTTCTCCATTCTCTGTTTTCAGATAATATCCTTTTTCAAGAATGTAGCGTACAACAAGTTCATGGGCACGGGATAATGTCGGAGAGCGGATGAGTTTCATAACTTACTATATGTTTGAGTTTTAGAGAGATGAAACTACCGAAGGATAATACAGATGAAGAAAACAAACAAAATAAAAGTAGCCCGTAACAGATTCGAACTGCTGTCGCAGGATCCAGAGTCCTGCATGATTGACCACTACACTAACGGGCTATGTTACCTACAATAATGAGTTATGATAGATTATTAAAGTGTCGGTATGTTTTCCGGATACGCCATCTCTTTTATCTCTTCGGCCGGCAAATACATAGAGCATGGACATGTCCGGCAGTACGCCATTTGACCGCCTGAAAAATCTCAAACTCTATGCTGAGACCTACGGGTGTACATACAATGCCGGAGATACGGATAAAATTCTTGAAATCGCAAAGGCAAACGGCTGCAGAATAACCGATACACCTGCAGATGCCGATGCTGTTCTCATAAATACCTGTGTGGTTATCGAAAAAACCGAGCAGCACATGTATGAGCGGCTGACACTTTTTGAGAAAAAGGAGCTGTTTATTACCGGATGCCTTCCCGGAATTGCTGAGGAAAGGCTGCGCTCGCAGTTCCCGAAAGCACATATTATTCCGCCGGAGATTATTCATCCGTGCTGGAAAAAGGCAGGTACGATGCCTTCGGCGCGCACCGTAGTCCTTCAGATTGCACGCGGATGCAGCGGGCACTGTACATACTGCATCACCCGCCTTGCCAGAGGAAAACTGGCAAGTTTTTCTGCAGAAGACATTATCGAACAGGCAAAAATCTGTATTAAGGCAGGGGCTGCAGAACTGCAGGTCACAGCTCAGGACACTGCATCGTGGGGTCTTGATTTCACCGGAGATGAAAAAGACAGACGTCTGCCGTATCTTTTGCGCGAACTGAGCAAACTTGACGGGAACTTCATGATTCGTGTGGGGATGGCAAATCCGGATAATCTTCTGCCGATATTAGATGAGTATCTGGATGTTTTAAAAAGTCCGAAGATATTTCTCTTTCTTCATATTCCGGTGCAGTCCGGGTCGGATTCTGTGCTGAAACAGATGGGCAGACGCTACACTGCTGAAGAGTATGAGGAGATTATCTCCCGCGCAAGGAAGATCTATCCGGATATCAGAATCTGCACTGATTATATTGCAGGATTTTCAGGCGAAACGGATGAAGATGCAAAAGCATCTGTGGAACAGATTCTCCGGACCCGCCCGGGAAAGGTCAATATCACTCGGTTTTCTGTAAGGCCGAAAACTCCTGCAGCGAAATGGAAGCGGATTCCTGAACCAATTAAAAAAGAACGCTCGAAAGCCCTTACAGATGCGGTAAATACGGTCTATGATGCAAACGGAGATGCTCTTCTCGGACGTGAGTTTGACTGTATTGTAACTGAGACTGACAAACCGGGAAGTGTTACCGCGCGTGACAGATCATATCAGAATATTGTCATCTTAGAGGAACTGCCGATTGGTATGAGACTGCGCGTCAGAATCACGGAAAACAGGCGGCATTATCTGATTGGTGAGAGAATCAGCAGTTAATCCCCGAACGATGATGGAGTATTTCCGCCAGTCCAATGATAGGATTGTGCAAACAATTTATCTTGTTTAAACACCCATGAATTAAGACATGCATAAAGAAGAACTTCTTGAACTTCATCAGATATTTTACGATATCAAAACCTACTATCAGTCCATTAATCCGGAACTGACTTTCCCTGAATATGAGGCTCTGAAAACGACTCCGGACCAGATAAATAAGAGCAAACTCGAACACAAATATGCAATATTTGTCCTCGGTGAAGAACTCGCTTCTGCTATGAAGGAGATTGAGACAATATCTTCCCGCGGAATTCCGGCACGTATGCATGCCCTTGCAGAGCACACGTTAGCTGAGATGGAAGCAGAACGCGAACACTGATTTTCTTTTTTTGCGAACGCGGATTTTAAACAGCAGATGAAAATAATCTGCAGATTTTTATTTTTAGGCTCTTCGGCGTTTAGTGTGAAGATTACTCTACATTAGAATAATCGTTGGATATATTCCGAATAAGGATTGTTATTTAATCAATGTGTAGACGCTTCACCAGACACAGATGTCACGGATTACACACTGACGAGATAGAAATACTATGGATCACACTAAATGCCGGAGAGACATTTTTTAAGCAGATATCCGGATTCTGAAAATCTGTGATTATTAATTTTTTTTAAAAAAAAAGATTGCCGGATTGTTCCGGCATTTACATATTTGAACGGTAGTTCGGTGCTTCGTCGGTAATTAAGATGTCATGCGGGTGAGACTCTTTCAGACCTGCCGGAGTGATTCTTACGAAGCGGGCGTTGGTACGCATTGCTGCGATATCTTTGCTTCCGGAGTATCCCATTGCCGACTTTAATCCGCCGATTGTCTGATAGATGACGTCAGTTACAGATCCGATATACGGAGTGGCCCCTTCAACACCTTCCGGCACGTACTTGGTAGCGCCGATGCCTTTTTTCTGGAAGTAGCGGTCGGAAGAGTTTCCGGAGGTCATAACACCGAGAGAACCCATGCCGCGGTACTGTTTGTACTTTCTGCCCTTTACCATCAAAGTCTTTCCCGGCGCCTCGTCGGTTCCTGCAAACATGCTTCCCATCATGACAGAAGATGCTCCTGCGACGATGGCTTTTGCAACATCTCCTGAGTATTTGACACCGCCGTCTGCGATTACCGGGACATCCGCTGGACCTGCAACATCACAGACATTTGCGATGGCAGAAACCTGCGGAACACCGACACCCGCTACAATTCTGGTTGTACAGATGGAACCGGGGCCGATACCTACCTTGATACCATCAACGAAATCAATCAGTGCAGATGCTGCCCTTGCAGTTGCAATATTTCCTGCAATGACATCACAGGAGAGAGTCTCCTTAATCTTTCTGACGCCCGCTACGACATGCATGTTGTGTCCGTGTGCACAGTCAACGATGATAGCATCTGCGCCTGCGTCTGCAAGCATCTGTGCGCGGTTTAAGTCAAAAGGCCCTACTGCTGCTGCAACGCGGAGTTTTCCGGATGCATCACGGTTTGCATTCGGGAACTGCTGCTTGTCAAGCAGGTCCTGCATGGTGACAATGCCGATGAGTTTCTTTTTCTCATCAACAATTGGAAGGCGCTCAATCTTTTTAGTGTACATCATGCTGATAGCAGCATCTGCGGTTACATCTTCCGAGGCGCAGATGGGGCGTTTTGTCATGATGGAAGAGACCGGCTCTGCACCCATCTTGGAAGCCACAGCACGTACATCTCTTCTGGAAACAATTCCGACAAGTTTTCCTTTGGTTTCAACAACCGGAACACCGCCGATGCCATATCTGTCCATGAGGTTGGAAACAAAGGAGATGGTTGTATCCGGAGAAACGTAGCGGACATCGTGCTCGATAAAGTTGTCAGCAGACTTGACCTGCTTTACAAATTCGGCTTCCTGTTCTGGAGAACAGTTGCGGTGAAGGACTCCGATACCGCCTGCGCGTGCCATGGCTATGGCCATGGTTGACTCGGTTACGGTATCCATTGCTGCTGATACGAGCGGAATATTTAACGGGATGTTTTTTGAAAAGCGGGACTTTACATCAACATCATTCGGCTCAACCCATGACTCTGCAGGCTCTATTAATACATCGTCAAAGGTCAGAGAAAGTTCAACTTTGAGTTTATCTGCATACATTTATCTCACCATTGAAATTGCTTTTCTGACAAGTTCTTCTTTCACCATTGTGGTTCTGTCTCCGCCGCAGACCATGCCGCGGACACCGATGATGTCAGGGTCGATTGTTTTTAAGACAGGAATATCTTCAAACTTCAGGGAACCTGCAAGAGCGGTTCCGAGACCTAATTTACGGTTGCCTTCAGTAAACCGCTGCAGGGTTTCTGCGTCCATGAACTCGAAGGTACTTTTTCCATCCTTCTTTCCGGTATCAATCATCGCAAAGTCAGCGCCGCCTTCTGCTGCAAGAGGAGCTAAATCGAACGGACTTAAAACTCCTAAGCGGGCGTAGTCAGAGTATCCTGCAATGACAACGGTTTTTTCCGGGAACGGTTCTTTTACGGCTCTTACAACCCCTTTGATTACTTCGGCTGCAAGGGCTTTATCTGCAAACATCATTCCGATTTTGATAAAATCCGCACCGGCACATGCTGCACCGTATGCTGCAAGGGAGGCGTTGCCCGGAAGCGGGGCATAGTCTCCGATTGCTGCAGAAACAGGGGTTTTTCCGGCCATCTTTTTGATTTCACGGATTACCCACGGAAAATTCGCACCAAGGGACCCTTCTGCAGGGCGCTTGACGTCAATGATGTCAGCATCAAGGCAGAATTTTGCCTCTTCTATAGAGCTAGGGCTGACTAATAATTTCATGTGTATTATGTGGTGCTGTAGGTTAATACATGTTACTATTCATCAGGTGTATAATCTGGTTTAATTCTGCCTGGAAGAAGTGTCATGAAAAAGAGAGATGAACTAAAAAATCACAGAATAATCATCACAACCGATGCTGCGGTTCCGACACTTAAGAGGATGCAGGCGTGAAGGATGCCTCCTGATATGCCGCTGCCGGAGAGTTTTCCTGCAGCAAGACCGCAGCATACGCCGTGAATCAGGACCGCATCTGCAAGAATCCGGGAAAACATATCTGTATTTACTCCGTTTCCGGAGGCTGCAAAGGAATCTATGAACACACCGGTTAAAATGAACTGGACGAAGATAAAGACAGCGTATGAGATGTACATAATCATCACATAAAGCTGCATTGATGATTTGCGCTGCGCTGCACGCTCTGCAGAGGCTGCCGCTTCATCTGCGCAGAGAGAAAACGGATACGACATGTCTGCGGAATGCTTTGATGCCTCCTGAATCAGCGGCATCAGTTTATCTGCAGAAGGTATCTGCAGGCGGTCACGCAAGCGTCCGAGGCTTTCATACACGCCGCCGCCGAACTGTATGTCGCGCACTGCGGCGGACAGTTCACGCCCGAGTATGCCGTGTATGTTTGAAGCGGCTTCTGAAAGTCCCTTTGAAATAGTTAGTCCACGCCCGGCTGCAGATGAAAGTATGCGGCAGACAGACGGAATTCCGGACTCCACAGCTGATATCCGGCGGCTTCTGAGGTGAGAAAATACAGCATACGGGAAAAGTGTGATGAGGAGACCTGCAGCGGCTGCAGTTCCAACAGGCATGAGATTCTTCATAAGAAGCCCTGCTGAGACGACAGCGCCCGTAGGGATGCTGATGATAAATATCAGATACGGGCGGCGAATTAATGCATCTGCCGGACTGCGCATGAAATCACGATATTTTTTTCGTTTCTCATACGCCGAAACACGGCGGAGGATCTGTTTTTCTGTTTTGTCTGAAGGCGATGGAGTATATGTAACCCCGGATATTTCCTTTTTCGGTTTCGGAGGCTGTGGATAGAGGATATCAAGTGCCAGCAGAAATCCGAGAGTTCCCAAAGGCAGGATTCCATACACAACCGCTGAGAGAGGGAGAGGAGATGCGTTGTTCATAATCCCGAGCATAAGAAATACAATTGCCGCAAACAAAACCCCTGCGACAAAAACTGCGATGAACACTTCTGCAAATACCGATAAGGACGCGGCACGTTTTTCTTCTCCGGCTTTTTCTTCGATGCGGAGAGATTCAAGACGGGACTTCAGATATGATACCGGAGATCCGGATGTTTTTACGGCAGCGGCATACTCTGATAAAAA
Organism: Methanocorpusculum sp.; assembly: GCA_029987025.1. GTDB lineage: Archaea > Halobacteriota > Methanomicrobia > Methanomicrobiales > Methanocorpusculaceae > Methanocorpusculum. Next base: position 10,782 of record DALTWQ010000013.1, read on the forward strand.
ATCGCTGAGTTCTTTGTTCCGGGTTTTCTCCGCAGTCTGTTCAACAGCCGCATACGGATCACACCCGGTCTTTTCCACCAGCCGTACAGTACGTTTCAGTTCGTCTGCATAGAAGCCGCTTCCGGATTCTGCATACGATGTGATTGCTTCATACATGGATGCATCTGCGGTATGCATCACATAGAGCCAGGATACAAGTTCTGAGAGGGGAGGAATATATTCAGCCATAGAATTCCTTCAGCGCAGCATTGAATGACTGATAATCCGGATGCAGAGTCATTTCTTTTAAGGCATCTTCTCTCCGGCGGAGTTCTCTCTGAGGGACGGATGTAAATACTGCGGATGTGTTCTGCTGTTTTCCGTCTGAATAGACCATGTTTATGTGAGGGGACCCCATCTCGCTCATGCCGACAATTTCAGATATTTCACTGCAGCGGCGGTACGGGTAACCGGATTTGTCCGGCTCTATTTTCTGTGCAATTACGATGTCAAGAGATTCTAAAAGCGGCAGCGGTACATTGAGCGGTTCGTTTAAAAGCCGGCAGATGGCAGAACTGATATCTCCTGCATGGAAGGTGGAAAAGGTGATGTGTCCGGTATTCATCGCCTGAAACATGGTTAAGGTTTCAATGCCGCGGACTTCTCCGACAAGAAGGTACTCAGGCCGCTGACGCAGGGCGGCGCGGAGAAGATCGAACATGGTTATCTCTCCTTTCGAAAGGGACGGGACCTGGTTTGGTATCCAGTTTTCATGATAAAGCATAATCTCGCGCGTGTCTTCGATGGATACTATTTTTGCAGACGGAGGTATAAACTGCGCAAGGGCGTTTAAGGTGGTTGTTTTGCCGCTTGCGGTTTCTCCTATGATGAGGATAGAATGTCCTGTTTCTACGGCATACCAGAGGTATGCGGCTTCTTCGAGGGTGAATGTGCCGTTTAAAATCAGATTTACCGGAGTCAGGGGTTTTTTGCGGAACCGCCGCAGGGAGAATGTGGAACCGTTCGCGGACACTGCTGTTCCGTAGGTGAGCTGCAGACGTGAACCGTCAGGAAGGGATGTATCTGCCATACAGTCAGCAAGAGATATCTGTTTTCCGCCGCGTTCTGCAAAACGGACGACTGCTGAGTCGAGTTCTTCTGCGGTGTAGATGATATTTGTCTGCATGCTTTTATAGCGGCGGTGGTAGATGAAAACAGGATGTCCGTATCCGCCGCATGAGATGTCTTCTATTTCATCATCCAGCCTTAAGGCATCTATTTTTCCCCAGTTCAGGAAGTCACGTTCGAGATAATACCGGTATTTGTGAATTGTCAGAGGGGATATGATGATTCTGCTTTCCGAGAGATAATCAGTGAGTGCTTCAAAGATTTCACTGCAGGCTCCTGATACGAGGCGCCCGCGTACTTCTTCTTTGATGCGGGGCAGAAGTTCCTGTTCGAATCCGGAGAGTTCCGGTTCGCTTACCTGATACTGCAGTCCGGCAGATGTTTCGGTTATGGATATGCGCACCGTTCCGGGAACAAGCCATCGTGTTTCTTTGGAGTCGGCAGGAGGTGATGTTTTCAGCAAAGGGCCGTCGCGTTCATAGCTGTATTCCGGAATACTTCCACGGTGTTTCTTTTTTTTCATTTTTTCATCCCCTCTTTTTTCACGCATACTATATTCGCACTGCATTATATTTATGGTGTTTGTGTACAAAATATACAGAATTTACACACAATTTGTTGCTTTTTTATGTATGATTTGTATACAAAATGATGACATACGAATTTCACTCAAAGATATTCCGGAAAAATGAGAAGGATGTTATGGAGGAAGAGGGGTTTTTGTATACATTTTGTATACAAAGTCAAAATGTCTGCGGCAGTTGTTATGTTCAGTGTGCAGGCCATCCCCGGAGACAAACCGTATTCCCCCCAGTCATGCAATCCGTGACATCAGCGAGAGCCGCAGGCTCGAAGCTAGAGCAGGTCTTTCAACCGTGTTCTCGCGTGTCAGCCGAAAATCCTCACCAATACCCATAAAAATCACCCGAATCACCTCGGACAAACTCGCAGAAACATCAATTACAAAATCCAGAATTTGCAATATATTTTTATAAAATTTTAAAAAATATTTTGAAATAATGCACAATAAATTACATTTATTACACAAAAACGTAAAAATGTTTTTGCTGAATCTGACGCCCTGCAGCTTAGGGAGCACGCGGGGAGAAACGTCTGATCAGCCGGAAACTGCAACGAGGGTAATCCTCCCCGGAAAAAATCATCGCTGCAGCTGCCGAAAGAAACGCCCGAACTCTCCGAAAAATAATCGGAGAACATGCAAAGTCAGATCATTTCAGCCGAAGCAGAAGCGAGCTGACAGGCATCAGTACAAAGACCGGAACCCGAAAGAGGGCCGTTTGCCGGATACAGATGCCTGCAGAAAACACTCATTTCTGCAGAAAATCCAACGAAGAATTGAACCGGAAAATCCAATCTGCGGATAAATCATGGCTGAAATGAAAAACGACCTAACACACAACACCTAACACCTAACACCTAACACGGCAAAAATCAAAAAAAATGATGTGGGGGGAAAATTCCCAGCCGGCTTTCTTACATCTCATGACAGCGGCTGCCGGATACTTCCTTGTTGTTAATATTTGCAGCTCATAGTATAAATGAGATTGGAAGTATTACTTGAAAAAAACAGGAAAGAAAAAAATACCCCCACATACATTTTTGAAAAAAAAGTGCGTGTTGTGTGTTAGGTGTTAGTTGTTAGGTGTTAGATTTCAGATGCTGCGTCTAAGATACTGCACCTAAGAAAAATGAAAGGAGAACACATGAAGAAAACGGAAAATGAAGCCATATGCTACTTCACCACTCATGCACAAACCCGCGCCGCTCAAGTAAAACCCCGTCCGCATACACACCGGAACCCGCCGTAACGCGCCCGATTACCGTGTACTCAGCATCCGGCACACCAGACACCGCTGCCTCCGGCGGAAACGTAAACAAAAGACCGAAATCCCCGCCGCCGAAAAGAGCGCAGGACAAAGCATACTCACTCATCTCAAACCGCGGAACTGCCGCAGAATCAATCTCCAGCCTGACACCCGACGCCTCACTCAAATCCCACAGCGAAAGAGAAAGACCGTCAGAAACATCCATCATAGCAGAAGCCCCCGCACGGGCTGCGGCAACACCTGCAGCAACCTGCGGCTCCGGCGTCAGCAGATACGGCAGAAACCGCGTATCACCGTCAAGAGCAGCCTGCGCACGCCCGGGAACGCCCGTGACACAGATTAAATCACCGGCACAGGCACCTGTTCTCGGACAGTAATCTTCTTTGGAAACAAGACCGAATGCAGTCGTTACAACCGTAAACTCGGCATGCGAATCAATATCTCCGCCTGAAACCTTTGCACCGAACTTCTCAGCACAGGAACAGACACCTTCCATAAACGGCACAAGACGCTCCGGCTTATCAATCCCCACAGCAGCCAGAAGAGACACCGGCTGCGCACCTGACGACGCAACATCCGAAAGAGACACCGCAGCACTCATCCAGCCCATCTGAAACTCAGACATCCCCCTCGGAAAATCAGTTGTTTCATGCAGCATATCCGTACTCGACACCATAAGCATACCGTTGCCTAAATCATAGGCAGCACAGTCATCAGACGTTTCCGTATCTCCAATTAACGGTTTGATAGATTTCAGCAGTTCACGATCATCCATTATGATTCAGCTCCTTTTGACGCTCTTTGCGGTACGTACTAAGAACAGAGGTAAGAATGTCAGGTTTTTCCGTAAGAATACTCTCCGAAGAACTCTTCTTTGCAGACTCAGCTTCACGCGGCACTTCCTTTGCAGGAACTGCGGAAGACACTGTAGATGATGCATCACGTTTTTCAGCAGTATATTCCGCAGACATCTTCGAAGGAGAAGGACCCGGTGATGAAACAGCAGGCACAGCGGCCGGCAGCACAGGTTCTGCAGGAACCTGCTGAACTGAAACACGCACCTGCGGCACACGTACCGGCTCTTTCTTCGGTACCGGAGAGGGGAGTGCAGCATACGCCGAATTATCGATGCCGAAAATCGCCGCATCGTGTTTGCGCTGCACCTGATACTCGGCAACCATACCGTGCAGAGCAGAAGTACTTCTTTCCTTCAGATACTGCTCCTGCGAAACGCGCCACTCCCCTTCAGCAGCTAAAAACGCCTCCTCATTAACCACACCGATTTTGCCCTTTACGCGGGGAGAGAGTTGGGCGCCTGACATAACCGGAACATCCATCCCGCGGAACTCATCAATCAGATGCTGCAGACGTGCCCGCTCATATGTCTGCTTCGGAAGAATGACCGCACGTACATGGAACTCTGCAAGATCCCGCAAAGCTGCCCTGCCCCAGCCGTCAATCTTTAAGACATAGAGAATATCATCCTCGCAGACCCCCATCTCATCATCCATACTCCGAATTTCATCGCGGGACAACTGCTGAAGAACCTTCAGCGCAAGACACCCGTCGCCTGCCGTCAGTGCAATATACCGCTTCATCCGCTCAAGACGCAGACGCAGATTCTTACACCGCCGCTCCTCTTTCCTGAGTGCCTTTTTCGTCTGCTCAAGCTCACGGTCGCGGGATTCAACCTCCTCTGAAGAAAGCACCTGAAAAAGACGCTCATCCTGCATGGAAGAAAGCCGCCGGGAAATCTTCCGCAGAGCAGCATCTTTAGACTCAACATCCTCTGATAAATCTGCAGAAAGTTTACGTAATCTCAGAACCTCTCCTTCGAGTCTAAGTATCTCCAAATCCTTTTCGTCGAATTCCTGCGGCCTGATTTCGGAAACAGACTCAGATCCAGCAGATTCATCCGGTAAAACTGTAGAGACACAGACCGGTTTTCCGCGAATAATACCAGCACGGACCGTATCTGCATCGACCCCTTCCGCAGCACGTCTGGAAACATTCTCAAACTTCGGAAGATACGACCGGTACGCCATAAGAGCAGCCGCCAGAGAATCACGCTGATGGTCGTCAGCGAACGAAAAACCCTCAGCCGCGGCATACTTATCCTTAACCAGAATATCCTTCTTAGGCTTCCAGGAAACTGCGCCGAAAACCCGGCGGATCTTCTCCACACCCGCAGGCATCTCCGCCTTATCTGTTGCAACCAGAACAGGAATGCCCACAGACGAAACAGCCGAGATAAGCTCTGCCGGAGACTGCGCGCGCACACTTTCCAGATGCAGCAGTTCTCCCGAAAGCGAAAGAACCGCAACACCCACCGTCGTTCCGGGATCAACACCCACAATCACATACGGATTCTTACGGGAACGCGGCAGAAACTGAATCCTGTCGCGTCTTTTAGGCGAAACAGACACCTGCACATCCCCGTACCTGCACGAAGACACAGGAACCTCACTGCGCACCCCGCGAACCTCAAAAATAACCCGGCGCACACCGCCGAAAGCAGCATCTTCAGACGCTGAATACAAAAGTCCTGCTGATTTAAGATTACCCTCAATCTCGCGGGACGCCGCCTTAACTCCGCCGTGAACCTTGCGTACATACCGGTTCTGACTCCAGCCGCCGCGGCCTAAAGAACGCCCGCGGCTTACCGTAATGATTGTAACCCCCTCGAAGGCAAGAACCTCATATCCGCCGCCGTATGATGCAATCAGAGCCGAAGCACGGGCTTCATCTGCGGGGTTTGTCTTATCGAGCTTAATATGATACCTGCCTGCAAGAACCGGCAGAGGAGTCATCGAAACACCGTCGCCTGTCACCTGCACAAGAGCCGTTTCAGCAGGCATTGAAGCCATAAACCGGAAAATACCCGCATCATCAGCTGCAATCTCCTGCAGAGAATCAACCGCTAAGACATCCGGTTTTTCCTGCCTTAACATTCGGAACAGACGCGGAATCGAGACGGAGTCCTCGATAGAGACAACATCTCCGTCTTCCACCCTCACCAGAGAAAAACGCGGATGAATTCTACCGCTTCTGACATTTCCCTTGCAGATATCAATACCGAATATACGACTCATGGACCTTTTACGAAGGAAACAGCCTCGTTTGTATCAATTAAAAGCTGGTATTTTTTCCTGAAAAACTCCGCAACAGTATCAACATCATGGAACAAAGTCGCCTCAGCATTGACATGACCTGGGGAAATCCACTGCGGCCAGTCAATAATCCAGATTTTACCTTCGCTTTCCATAATGTTGTACTCGGAAAGATCTCCGTGAATATAACCAAGAGCATATGCTGCCTTTACTTCCGAAAGAACAGACTGCCACACATCATCAGGATTTTCAAGAAGAGAACGGTTCAGATTTACTCCGGGAATGTGCGACATAACAATCGTATGACGATTCAAATCAATCGGAACCGGAACGGAAACCTTACCATTCAGGGCACAAAGCGCCTCATACTCGCGTTCTGCCGACTTTGCAGAGGCAAATATCCAGGGACAGTGCCCCGCGCCCGGCATATACTCACGATTCGTTTTCAGTGTATTAAACGACCGCTGACCCACCTTATGGAACTTCAGAATAACAACGCCGAACCCCAGAGCTTCGTATATTTCAGACTCTTTTCCAACAGCAATATGAGATCCAAGCGCAGAAATTGCCTTCTTCGCAGACAAATCCAGAAGAGCAAGCGTATCATATCCGCCGAATATCAGTGCATATCCCTTGTACGGGACCGAATCAGAACGCACCATATCCTTTTCAATCAGTTCACCGAGACGATACTTCAGTTCAGATGCAGAAATATGAACTGCAGCACGCAGTTCATCTTCTGCAACCCAGCGCGAATGGCGCATAAGACGCTCTATAGTCTTCAGTATACGTATTTCATATGGATGGAGATTTTTTATATCCTCAGCAGATATGCTCATTGATTATACATTGAGGCGCAGAGATGAAATACATTGGGATTTATTCTGAAAAATAAACTGCATGCGAGTTTAAAATACATAGCGAAGCCGCCGCATCAAACACATCCGCAGAGTCTCCAGACATAGTGTATATATCCAAACAAAGCCCATACATATACTGAGAACAATGGACGAATCACCAAACATCTTATGGCTTGCCCAGATTCACAATACTGACATCCCGTCAGTAGGTGGAAAAGGCGCATCCCTCGGAGAAATGACTCATGTGGGACTGCCGGTCCCGCCGGCATTTGTCGTCACTGCACAGGCGTTCCGCCGCTTCCTGCAGATGACCAAGCTCGAAGACACCCTCTTCCCCATGCTGGAGGCGCTCGATGTCGACGACAATGACGCATTAAATGCAACCTCTGACAAAGCAAAAGCAATGGTCGAGACTGCCGTCATGCCGGAAGTCATCAGAAAAGAAATCATCGAATCCTACAAAAAGATGGGAAAAGACACCGTCGTTGCAGTCCGCTCTTCCGCGACCGCAGAAGACCTGCCTGACGCATCCTTTGCAGGACAGCAGGACACCTACTTAAACATCAAAGGCGACGACGATGTAATCGATGCAGTCCAGCGCTGCTGGGCATCATTATACACCGCACGTGCCATTTACTACCGTTCAAAGAACGGATTCGATGACCGTACCGTCAACATCGCCGTAGTTGTTCAGCAGCTGGTATTCTCGGAAAAAGCAGGCGTAATGTTCTCATCCCACCCGATTTCCGGTGCAAAAACCGTCATCATCGAGGGATCGTGGGGACTCGGCGAAGCAATTGTATCAGGAACAGTATCTCCGGACAACTATGTATTCGACCGCCAGACCAAGAAACTCATCACCAAGACCATCGCAGAAAAGTCTGTTGAAATCATTCCTGACGGAAAGAAAGGAACAAAAGTCTCTGAAGTTCCTGCAGACCGCAAAAATGTACAGGTCCTGTCCGAAGAAGATATTAAAAACCTTGCAGAGTTCGCAGTCAAATCCGAAGAACACTACAAAAACCCGCAGGATATGGAATGGGGTATTGTCGGCGGAAAGATTTACATCTTACAGTCCAGACCGATTACCACTATCAGGAAATCAAAAGAATCTAACGGTACCGCAGGAACTGCAGACGGAGGCAAGCAGATTCTTCAGGGATACGGTGCATCTCCGGGACTTGTCTCCGGAAAAGTCTGCATCGTAATGGATGTCCGCGAAACCTCCAAAGTCCAGGAAGGCGACATCATGGTTGCCACCATGACTAACCCGGATATGGTCCCTGCAATGAAGAAAGTCGCAGGAATCATCACCGACGAAGGCGGTATGACCTGCCACGCAGCAATCGTCTCCCGTGAACTCGGAACCCCTGCAGTTGTCGGAACCAAGCAGGCAACCAAACTCTTAAAAGACGGCCAGATTGTAACAATCGACGGAGAAAAAGGACTTATCTACGAAGGAAACATCGCAGCAAAACCGGCAGCAGCAACTGCTGCTGTCCAGACCGTAGTCGCACAGGCAGCCCCGGTTATCACCGCAACCTACGTCAAAGTCAATGTCTCCATGCCGGAAGCAGCAAAACGCGCTGCAGCAACCGGAGCAGACGGTGTCGGTCTTTTAAGAATCGAACACTTAATCATCGGATTAAACAAGACACCATCCTGGTACATCAAGAACAACAAACAGGAAGAGTTCATCGGTGAACTTGAAAAAGGCATCCGCACCGTCCTTGACGAGTTCCGCGGAAAACCTGTCTGGGTCAGAACAATCGACTCTCCGACTGACGAATTCCTCAACATGGCAGGCGGAGAAGACGAGCCGCACGAACACAACCCGATGCTCGGATTCAGAGGGCTGCGCCGCGACCTTCGCCAGAAAGAACAGTTCCGCATGCAGGCAGAAGCCTTCAAGCGCCTCTGGGAAGCAGGATACGACAATCTGGGAATCATGTTCCCGTTAGTCCAGCACCCGCGCGAGTTCATCGAAGCAAAAGAGCAGTTCAGATCATGGGGTCTTCCGGTTGATGAAATGGCACTCGGCATTATGGTCGAGATTCCGGCATCTGCAGTCATCATCGATGAGTTCATCAAAGCAGGCATCAAGTTCTGTTCCTTCGGAACAAACGACTTAATCCAGTATACACTTGCCATCGACAGAAACAACGGAATGATTGGCGACATGTACGACCCCGAACACCCGGCAGTAAAACGCCTGATTGCAAACTGCATCAGACAGTGCAGAGAAGCAGGTGTCGAGTGTTCCATCTGCGGCCAGGCAGGTTCCGACCCGAAGTTCGTCAAGTGGTTAGTCCAGCAGGGAATCTACAGTGTTTCGTCCAACATAGATGCAATCCCGAAAATCAGAGAGACGGTTGCAAAGACCGAGAAGCAGATGCTTCTTTCCTTAGCTCTCAAATAAATATCTTTTTTTATCCACATATTCAGATTCCGGCATCCGTTTAGAAAGCATCATACAATCTCTTTATCTCTTCTCCGGACAAACAATATACACTATGTGTATAGCTGTACCTGCAGAGGTCATTGAAATTCATGACGATAATGTAGCACTCGTTGACTACGGCGAACTGCAGCAGGAAGTCAGAATCGACCTTGTTGATGTAAAGGTCGGAGAATTCGTACTTGTCCACACCGGATTTGCCATTCAGCGGCTCTCCCGCGACGAAGGCCTCGAAACCCGTTCCCTCTTCAAAGAAGTCTATGGAGCCATGGGAATGTCCGAAGATGCAATCAAAACAGGCGGAATGTAAACCCCATGCATGAATCCGGCATAGCATACGACATCTACGCAACCGCAAAACGCGCCGCGGAAGACAACGGTGCAGTTCTGGTAAAAGTCATCCACGTCGACGTCGGTTCAATGGCGATGGTAAACCCGGACCAAGTTGAGTTCATGTTCGGTACATTCATTGCAGAAGACCCGGTCTTCAAAGGAACAAAACTGAAGTTTAACACAGTCCTCCCCCTCGCAGAATGTGCATGCGGATACAAAGGCCCTGAAATCTTTGTCTGCCCGAACTGCGGAAAGCTTCCGCACATGGTTCTGGGCAAAGAAATCAGAGTGACAAATATCGAAATCGAAACAGACGAAGATACAGCAGAATAAATCAGGCGAAAACAATGGTAAAAGATACTGAAGTAAATATGATGCACGGCGCAGGCGGAGAAGTCATGGGAGAACTCCTTCAGACTCTTACTGCCTTCAAGAACAACAATGCAGGCGGAATCGGTCTGGAATCTCTTGATGACGGCTCAACCTTTGAAATCGGCGGAAAAACAGTTGTCTTAACAACAGACGGACACGTCGTAAAACCGCTCTTTTTCCCCGGCGGAGATATCGGACGCATTGCAGTTTCCGGGACAATCAACGACTTATCTGTAATGGGCGCACGCCCCATCGCCTTAACCTGCGGAATGGTAATCGAAGAAGGATTCCCGATTGAAAACCTCAAAAAAATCGTTGCATCAATGGACGAAGCATTAGGAGAAGTCGGAGCATCTGTCATCACCGGAGATACAAAAGTTGTCGAGAAAGGAAGCCTTGACGGCATCGCCATCAACACAGCAGGCGTAGGCGTTGTTGAGCACTACCTCATCCGCGACAAAAACCTCAAAGCAGGCGACAAAATCATCGTCTCAGGCACCATCGGAGACCATGGAATGGCAATTATCACCTACCGTGAAAAGTTCGACTTAGGAGAACAGTTAAAGTCAGATGTTGCTCCTCTCTGGAAGATGATTGAAGGGGCCATCAAAGCAGGCGGAGACAATGCAATCCACGCCATGAAAGACCCGACCCGCGGCGGATTTGCAGCATGCATAAACGAAATGGCAAGAAAAGCCGGCGTAAAAGTCGTCATCCATGAAGAAGACATGCCGATTAGAGAAAGCGTTGCATCTGCAGGCGCTCTTCTCGGAATCGACCCGCTGCAGGTCGCAAACGAAGGCAAATGCGTCATGGGCGTAGCTCCCGAAGCAGCAGACGCAGTCCTTTCCGCCCTGAAATCCCACCCATACGGAAAGAACGCAAAAATCGTCGGTGAAGTCGTCGAAGGTTCCGGCGTTGTAATGCTTACCAGAATCGGAAGCGAACGCTTCATCGAGCCTCCAATGGGTGACCCCGTACCGCGTGTGTGCTGAGAAGGCGGCCAAAACTTCTTTTTTCAAAGTTATTTTCTTATCTATCGTCTAAACATAGACTGTTGTTTTGATTAGCAGGACATGAATCCGGAGATTGTCAAATCAACAAAGAGAGAGAGAGTGAGAAAAAAATAACCCCTTCCCAAAAATCCAGGGACGATTAACTAAAAATTTAAAAAAAAGGATTTACTGAATCTTAGCTTTCTTATTCGCCATAATCTCCATCACAATTCTGCCGTAGGCAGGTCTTGTAATGATAACACCGATTAAGATACCTAAGATGTTGATAATCGCAAATCCTTTCAGCGTGGATAAATCCATAATAATCAGCGGGAACATAGCAATAATAACCG
>DALTWQ010000014.1 GCA_029987025.1 Methanocorpusculum sp.
AGGGGAGTAAAGACTCCCGAAAAATTAGTGCTTGAAGATTCTGCGTGCCTTTGCCATCATCTCAATGATGTTTACATCAAAGGGACAGCGGTCCAGACACTGCTCACACTCAATACAGTCGTCAGCAGTTGCTGAAAGCGAATCATAATGTCCTTTTAATGTCGGTGATGCCGAATCTCCCCCTGCTAATGCAAGGTCGACAAGTTTACCGACCATCGGAATATCAATGTGAGACGGGCACGGTTTGCAGTGTCCGCAATACAGGCATCTTCCGGAAACCTTCAGTTCCGAGCTTCCCTCTAATATGAAGGAATAATCTTTTTCTTCCGGTGCCGCAGTGAAAAGCCTAAGACCTTCTTTTACTTCGTCAGCGGTTGCAAAACCCGGGACAGCAGTGGTTAATCCGGGTCTGTCTAAGACATACTGAAGACATGCAAGGACGCTGAGTTCTTTTCCGAACGGTGAACGTCCGGCATCAAGAAGAGCTCCTGCACCGAGAGGTTTCATTGCAACAAGTCCGATGTTGTTAGCCTGGCAGAACGCATAGAGCTCCTGTCTCTCCTCGTTTATTCTCAGTTTTGATCCCGGAACCGGTTTGCATTCAAGGAGTTCATTCAGTTTTCCAGTTTCGAAGTCGAATGCGATGTTGACGGAAAACATGACGACGTCAACGTATCCGGTTTTGACGGCATTTATTGCAATCGAGGGTGTGTGGGTGCTGATTCCGATGTAGTGAATCTTTCCCTGTTTTTTCAGTTCAAGAGCATACTGAAGAATTTCGGTGTCGAAGACCTGGTGATATTCTTCTTCGGAATCGATACAGTGAAGCATGCCGAGGTCGATGTAGTCGGTCTGCAGGCGGGTTAAGAGGTCTTCGAAGAAGAATTTGGTTTTGGCCAGGTCACGGCTGCGTGTCCACTGTCCGTCTTCGAAGATTGAACCAATGTGGCCCTGGATGTACACGGACTCGCGTCTTCCTTTTAAGGCAAGTCCTATGTCAGTACGCACATTCGGTTCAGACATGAATATGTCGATGTAGTTGATTCCACCTTCAATTACTGCGTCGATGACTGATTTTACCTGTTCTCTGCTCTTTCCTTCGAGGTATTCCCCTCCAAAACCAAGGGCACTGACTTTAAGACCAGTACGTCCGAGTGTTCGATATTCCATACTTATTACTTTTATTTCATTCATTATAATACTTCTATTGTGCTGTACTGAAATTATTTCTCTGACTCATGCTTCCTCCAATTCTGTGCTGTACTGAATAAATTTGAATCATCTATTCACTCATACATCATCACCCGAAGCCGGCAGGTTGGAAAGTGGGTCCTGCCGGAACCTTCCGGAACTCATGCTTTCGTTTTTTTTCCAGAAATCAGCACCGCACCGACGGTATAAAAACACATTTAATAAAAAAGAACGCAATGAACCCTTACGGCTCCTCTTCTTCCCTGCACCACACCAGAAACGACACCTGCGTTCCTGCAGGCGTATCCGTACCGCGGGGACAGCGCATCAAAGAACCATCCTCCAGCACAGCAGCACGATACCAAAACTCCCAGTCGGGAGAAAGTGCAACAGAACGGTCTTCATACGCAGCAGACGCAAGAAGCCGCGTCAGATACACACCGTACTCCACATCCTCGATAATAACCTCTGATGCGTACCGCATCATATACCAGCGAAGCTCGCTTAGAAGAGCAAGTGCATTGGAGACGGTCGAGACAGGGATTTTAACGCCCCATCTCATATCTTTAGGATGATAAAACCGCAGAATATTGCGGCTCGTCTCTGACGTAAACAGCGTATCCGAGAGATTCACTCCCGGCTTTGCAATACAGACAACGTCCATTTCAGGTGTACATTATGTCGGCAATACCGTTTGCCTCTTCGTTTTTAATCTTGCGGACAGCTTCGAGGAAATCGGATTCGGTAATCTTCGGCTTATTGTTTCTGATGGCAATCATACCTGCCTCACGGCAGACCGCTTCGACCTGGGAACCGTTGAAACCTTCGGTGATAGCAACAAGTTCATCGAAGTTAACCTTTGCAACCGCTTTTGCGTCGCGCATCTTTTTGGTGTGGATGGCAAAAATCTGCTTGCGTGCGTCAGAATCCGGCGGCGGAATCTGTACCAGGCGGTCAAAGCGTCCCGGGCGCAGAAGTGCTGCATCAAGCATATCTGGGCGGTTGGTTGCAGCCATAATTCTGATATTGCCGCGGGTGTTGAATCCATCCATCTCTGCTAACAACTGCATAAGCGTACGCTGAACCTCGGCAGAACCGGTAGTTCCGTCATTGGTTCTCATACTGCCTACTGCATCAATCTCATCGATAAAGACAACAACACCGTTGTTCTCCTGTGCAAGATCGCGGGCAAGCGTGAACAAATCGCGGACTAACTGTGCGCCTTCTCCGATATATTTGTGCACCAGTTCACTGCCGGCAAGCCGTAAGAAGGGAACTCCCGCATTATTTGCAACCGCTTTTGCAATCAGTGTCTTTCCGGTTCCCGGCGGTCCGTAGAGAAGAACTCCTTTCGGCGGAATTACCCCGAAGCGTGCAAACGCATCAGGACGGGTAAGCGGGAACTCGACTGCCTCGCGGACTTCGATTATTTCATTCTTTAATCCGCCAATATCATCAAAGGTAACCGCCGGCTTTTCATCGAGCTCCATAATCTTAACACGGGCATCAACGGTATCGCCGACCGGCCGTACGATGGATAAGCTATTATTTACCGCTACTTTGCCGCCGACAGTGAGTTTATTGTAGAGCTGCGGACATGTCTGGGTGATATATTCCTGATTATTTCCCATCTGCCGCAGATATACTTCATTGTCCGGAAGTTTTTCAAGAACGGAGGCAACAAAAAGAGGCATCCGCTTCAGAGTTCCGTTTTCCTTTTTCAGCTGCAGGTTATCCATCCGAAGCCGGCTGTTTTCGCTCCGGAGAGAGGATAACTCCTGCTGTTCTGCTTCCAGAACCTTCTGCAGCATGGCATTTTCCTGACGGAGATATTCTGCGCTTCCTATAATTGCATCAGAGGAAGCACTGTTTTCCACACTGGTATTGCTGTTATCTAACATTGATTAAGTATTTGTTTTCCATCCATTAAAAGTACGTGTTTGGAGACGGAAAAGAACGTACGCGAAAGACTCCTGACATGGGAGAGAAAAGAAACAGACGGCACGCTGTCCATATATAAAGAATAACCGGAAATCCTTCGTTGATACATATCGCTTATAACCAAGAAAAACCAATATTTTTCTACTATGTTAAATGTAGGTATCTTAGGGGCCACGGGTGCCGTGGGTCAGAGATTTGTTCAGCTGCTTGCAGACCACCCCTGGTTTAAGCTGACTACTCTTACTGCATCCGAACGCTCGGCTGGAAAACGATATGCCGATGCAGTAAACTGGCGCCTTGACTCACCGTTCCCGGAATCTGCCGGAGACGTTATTGTTTCCCCCACTAACGTCGATGCAGTAAAAGACTGTGATATCGTATTCTCCGCACTTCCGGCAGAGCTTGCAGGAAAACTCGAAACTGATATCGCTGATGCAGGCGTCGGTGTTTTCAGCAACGCAAGTTCACACCGTATGGACGCTGATGTTCCGCTGATGATTGCAGAAGTCAACCCGGAACATGCGGCATTAATTGATATTCAGCGCAAAAAACGCGACGGATTTATTGTAACGAATCCAAACTGTTCCACCATTATGCTTGCAACTGCTCTCGCACCGCTTAGAAAGTTCCCGTTCTCCGGAATTCAGGTTGCAACCATGCAGGCAATATCCGGCGCAGGATTCGACGGTGTTCCGGCATTCGGCATATATGATAACGTGATTCCGTTCATCAGCGGCGAAGAAGAAAAGATGGCACGCGAGGCAAACAAGATTCTCGGAACCTTTGAAAACGGAGCAATTACCGGAGCACCGTTTACGGTTTCTGCATCCTGCAACCGTGTGCCGGTAATTGACGGACACACCTTAAATGTCTGGATCGATATCAAGGCAACACCGGCAGAGGTTATCGAGGCCTTCAAGACCTGGGAAGTACCGTTTACCGGACTGCCGACTCAGCCGGACAAATCTGTTCTCTATCTGCCGGACGAAAACCGCCCGCAGCCGCGTCTGGATAGAAACCGCGGCGGTGCCATGACGGTTTCCGTCGGAAGAGTCAGAGAAGGTATCCGCTTTGTTGCAATGGGTCATAACACCATCCGCGGCGCAGCAGGTGCCTCTGTTCTGAACGCTGAACTTCTGCACATGAAGAAATACGTCTGAAGCGAACGGAACAAATGGAAGATAATTTAGTCTACATTGGTACTAAGCCGGTTATGAACTATGTACTGGCTGTTGTTACCCAGTTTAATGCCGGCGCAAAAGAAGTTGTTATCAAAGCCCGCGGTAAAACTATCGTCAGAGCTGTTGATACGGCTGAAATTACGACACGGCAGTTTCTTACAAACGTAACGAAGAAAGAAGTTACCATATCTACTGATACGGTCGAAACGGATGCAGGCCCGACAAACGTTTCGGCAATTCAGATTGTGTTATCCTGTACATAACAGGACATCTATTTTTTCACATATTCAAATGCAGTCAGATTGCCGCAGAAAACCCCTAAATTAAGCTTATTTTCCCATAAGTCCAAAAAACGTGCAAATCGTGCACAAAATAAGTGCTGAAAACGTGTATGAACAACACGTTTTAAGTACTTAAGAAACTAATATGAGATACAGATGCAGCGGCTGTTATACTCTGAACTTCTGAAATGGAAAAATTCCGCAAACCCTCAGCCCCTCATACTTCAGGGCGTCAGACAGTGCGGAAAAACATGGCTTCTGAAAGAATTCGGTGAAAAAGAGTTTGAAGATACAGCATACTTCAACTTTGAGCGGACAGCGCAGCTTTTAACCTGTTTTGAAGGTGATTTTAATCCGAAACGGATTATAGATGCACTCGGACTCAACAGAAATAAAGCAATAATCCCTGGCAAAACACTGCTTATTCTTGATGAAATACAGATATGTCCGCGTGCAATTACATCACTGAAGTATTTTGCAGAAGAAATGCCGAAACTTCATATCGCAGCTGCCGGTTCACTATTAGGAGTATCTCTTGCACAGATGGGAAAACAGATTTCTTTTCCGGTGGGAAAAGTCAGGACTCTTACTCTCTATCCGCTGAATTTTGAGGAATATCTTCTTGCAAACGGTGAAGATATGCTTCACGATAATCTTGCCGCATCAGATGAAAATGACACCACAGCAGTTCTGTTTGAGCAGAAACTGACAGAACTCTACTATCAGTACCTGATAACCGGCGGTATGCCCGCTGCTGTTAATGCCTGGATTTCATCACATAACATAGAAGATGTTGATATCATACTGACCTCAATTCTCTCAGACTATGAAAAGGATTTTGTAAAATATGCTCCGAAAACTGACTATCCGAAACTTACCGCCGTATGGGAAAGTATTCCTGAGCAACTGGCAAAGGAAAATCAGAAATTCATATTCTCACGGGTAAAAACCGGAGCACGGGCACGAGACCTTGAAGATGCACTTTACTGGCTGATTTCAGCAGGACTTATCTATAAAATCAGTAAAACAGAGCAACCGTATATTCCGCTGTCTGCAGCAGCAGATACCGCTAATTTCAAAATATATCTTTCAGACACGGGATTATTAAGAGTTCTCTCAGGCTTTGAACCAGGTGTAATTCTGAACATGAATGAGCAGACGGCATATATGCGCGGGCTTCTGACTGAAAATTTTATTCTGACAGAACTTATTTCAGCAGGGCATAAACAGATATATTTCTGGAAGGCAAAATCAGAAGCAGAGGTTGATTTCCTGCTGCAGAATAAATCCTCGGTAATTCCTGTTGAAGTAAAGGCAGGAAAACATATCAGGTCACGCAGTCTGACAGAGTATCGTAAGAAATACTCACCGGAAAGAGCAGTAAGATGCAGTCTTCAGCCGTTATCAGTACATAATGACGAGTATGGAACACTGCTTTCTATACCAAACTATCTTGTATGGAATCTGCAGCAGTATCTTCGTAAATAACAGGTAAGATAAAAAAATAAAACCGGAAATACTCCGGCTGAAAAAAGTATTATTCCTTCTTTTCCTTGTTCATTCGCGACAGTTCACGAACACCCATAACAAACCGCTGAATTGCAGTGATGTGTCCGAAAAGACCGTAGATAACCAGCAGCCATCCGAGGAAAGAAAGGCCGAGGAAAATCGGATTCGGATAGATGAACTCTGCAATACCCAGAATGATTAAGAGAATCAGACGGTCGGCACGTCCTAAAATGCCGCCGTAGTTGCGTTTCATACCGACAGCCTGCGCCTGCGTTCCCATGTATGAGGAAAGCAGAACACCGGTTACTGCAAAGATACCGATTACCCACGAGGGAACAACGCAGCACCAGGGATTTGTGCCGCAGATACCCCACACAAGGATACCCACAACTATTGCGGTATCTGCATAGCGGTCGAAGACATGGTCAAGATAATCGCCAATCGGATTTGCGATATTCATATAGCGGGCAAGTGCGCCGTCCAATACATCAAGAAGCGCATTTAAGACAACAAGAATAACACCCAGAAGCGGTTTTCCAAACGCAAACGCCACACCGGCTCCGAATGCGCAGAACAGCGAGATGACAGTCCAGCCGTTGGGCGTTACCGGAAGGTGGGAAAAAAACTTTGCAACAGGGGTTAATATACACTGTATTTTAGGACGAAGGGATTCTATACTCATAAAGACATCACATACTCTGACCAGTCAAGCGAGCCGAAAGCAGCAGGAAGTTTTCCGTCTGCAAAGTCACATATCAGGTCAACAGTTTTTTCAACATTCGTGTTCGTTGTATCAATCTCGAACAGCTGTTCTGGTGAGAACTCATCAACTGCTTCAATCAGGATAACATCAAGTGCTTCAGCCTCGGCGTTTTCACGAATCTTCGAGGCAGAGTATCCGCGGGGTGCAAGACGTTTCTTTAATACATCCGGGCGGCAGCGTAAGATGATTAATTTGTCGCAGGGAAGGTAATGGGCAAATGCACCCTCAACAAATCCATCGATACCGGATTTAGTAAGCGATTCTGCCCACGCATCAGTATCGATAACATCTGCATCGTCCTCATTTCCGACAACGAAAGGCGATACAGTTGTTTTCAGGTCAAGTACGGAGATTCCTCTGCGGCGAAGTTCTTCTGCAGCAGAGGTTTTTCCGCATCCGGGTGTTCCTGTAATTCCGATAAGCATTTCAGTAATACTCTTTTCCGATTAAGAAGCGGTACAGCACCATGTATTTGAAGGCGGAGCGCGGGAACTCGGATTCAACTTCGTAGTAGGTTCCGTCTTTGAGCGAGAAGAGAATCTTCATCTGCAGCGAGAAGGCGAATCCCGCAATATCGCTGAACGGGAAGACAAATTTCTGCTCGGGCGAGTGGAACTCGAACCGGTCTTTGTAGATGGCAAATGTTCCTTTGCCCATGCAGTCTACGCTTTTTAATGCGCCGATTTTGTTTAATATCTGGCGGTCATCTGATTCGACGGGTTTATCATCCGGATATGCGAGGAACTCGGGTACTTTGCTCTTTAGGTAGTCACGCTGCCAGTGGTCCCATGTTGCGATATTGTCGATGATGAGATCTCCGCCGTCGACTGCTTCAAAGAGACCGTATTCATTGAAACGGATAGTATATCCGCATTCGCAGAATAAGCGGTCGTCTTTGCTGGTGAGTTTTCCAACCGTATGGCACTTCGGGCAGACGTAAAGGGATGTTTCCAGGTTTTCTGCAGGAACCGGTCCGGTATAGGGTGTCGGGTTCTTTTTCTGGTCGTCGAAGGTATTTACGTACATGTCACGGTTGATGATTTCATTTACTTCATCAATGCTCATGTTTTTGATTTCATCTGCGCGGTATTCGTGGACGAACTCGCCCCACATCTTTCCCTTACGCGGGTGTTTTCCCCAGCGGGGTCTTCGTAAGTATCCGCCATGGATACGGTAAGTGACAAGACCTGCGCCGAGTTCTGCACATTCTTTGACGAGTTTGCCGGTGGCAGGCGAGATGAAGGCTGATTCTCCGTTGATGGAGCGGGTTCCTTCAGGACTCATCCAGATGTTTCCACCGGCTTTGAGAACGTCTTTCATCTCTTTTATCATGTCGTCTGCGGGAGCTCCTTTTTTTCGGATGACGAGTCCGTCAAGACATAAGACGAAGCGGCGCAGGAATTTGTTTCTGAAGAGGTGTTCCCCTGCGACGAAGTACATCTGTTTTTTGAGCGGTACACCTACGAGCAGGAAATCCCAGAGGGTGGTGTGGTTGGATATGGCAAGGTACGGGGTGTGTGTTTTGGGTACTTTATCCCACGTGTAATGCAGTTTGAATCTGACATACGGTCGGGTGACGAATATGACGCCTGCATACGTCATCCTATACCATCTGATTAGAGCACGGGACACCATAATTGTGTATAATATGTGGTGTATTAAGGGATAAAGATAGAGGAGATAAAGGGCGTTGCTCTTTTTTTAACCCATCTGCTCTTTTTTAAGGGATATTTTATTCTAAAAAAGAGCAAAGCCGGGGATAAAGGCGTTGCTCGTTTATTGCGAATAAATTAATTAATAACGAGTAAAACCCCTAAAAAACGAGAAAAGGGGTTTAAAAACGAGCAGAAGGCAATAAACGAGCACCGCCAGCGAGGCAGACATCTTTTTTATCTCATCTGGAGCTACTGTGCGGCAGGGAAGGGATATATCTGTACTGCAGACCCGGACTGCGGCAGATGTGTCATCAGAGATGAGTGCTGGTATCCGAAAGGAAAAGTCCGGTGAAATAGATTATTCTGATTTAGGTTGAGAGGTATTTTTGCAGAACATCAGTACCGAAATCCGGTACAGGCACCCTTTATCTGTGTATATTTTTCTCAGGGCTCTTGCATGCAGTTCGTATCCGTGAGCAAGCAGCCTTGACGGAATCTCATTTACTTCCCGCGGAAGATATCCGAGTTTTACCCCGACCGCACTTTCAATTCTGACGGCATTTGCATCATACGGATTTTCCGGCTCCGGAACCAGATTCAGGTATCCGAAGAAAAAGCAATCGTCATACTCGTCGGCTTCAATTCCTATGTACTTTGAACCGGCAATATATGTCCGGGAAATAAGAGTGAAACGGTATTTCTCCTCATCTGCGGGTGCTGCAGATGTGCATAAATCAGCAGAGGGAACATCGCCGTTTTCCACAAGATATACAATCCGGTTTATCACCAGAAGAAATGAACCGTCTTCTACGGAATCCTGAAGGAATCCGGCGCAGAAATGTTCTCCACGGGTAAGAAATGTCAGAAATGCGCAGGCTTCATATAAGTTAACTGCAGATACGGCTCTCTCAAAGTCATGGTACTGGTCAAGCAGTCTGCTTGTTGTAAGACTGTAGGCAGGATCATAGAAGGTTGAATGATAAAACCGGTGTTCAAATTCACTGTATGTCGCATCAAGATTATCCCCGGTATAACAGATGCCGCATTTTCTGCCGTTCTCATCAAAGATATCCTCACATGTCGGTCCGTGGTCGACACCTCTGTTCGCCTCAAACCAGGGAATGTATTTTTTGAGGATGTCAATAGAGTTCCTGCAGGAGTTCAGGAGTTCATCGGACTGAAGAGCATTCTGAGGCATACCGGAGTAAATATAAAAAAAAGAGAGTTAGTTCTCGAACACAGTCCTGAGTAAATCTGCTGCCTTCATCATACCGAAAGCGCCGTTTGCCTTACACTCTTTTTCTGTGTAGCACTGACACTTGTCTGCAGCAAATCCGGGGCCTCTGACTGCGAACGGAACCGGGTCGTGGGTGTGCGTTTTTTTCACGATGGGGGTCGGATGGTCCGGCAGAAGCATAACAACGCCGTCGAAGTTGTCTAAGATGTAGCCGACAGCGGCATCCAGATGCTCGATTGCCTTAATCTTCTCCTCAATACTTCCCATATGTCCCGCCTCATCCGTTGCCTCGACATGGAGATACACAAAGTCAGAACCGTTATTGACTGCATCGACTGCTGCCTTTGCTTTGCCCATGAAGTTCGTATCCAGAAAACCCGTTGCTCCTTCGACCTTGATAATCTTCATCTGAGCACATGCGGCGATTCCGAAGAGCAAATCAACGGCAGAGATGACGGCGCCTTTCTTGCCGTAGATGCTTTCGAATGCGGGCATTGCGGGTTTCTTTCCGCCGCTCCAGGGCCAGATGCCGGTTGCAGGCGTCTTTCCTGCGGCAATGCGTGCCTTGTTTACCGGGTGGTCACGGAAGACTTCTTCAGCGCACTTCATTGCGGCAAGAAGTTTTTCTGCGTCAGGTCCGGACGGGAGATACTGTGCGATGTCTTCACCTACGATGTCATGAGGCGGGTAGGTGACCGAGCCTTCTGCGTTCGGGAACATTACGATGTTGCGGTAGGAAACGCCCGGGTAGAACGCAAAGTCAGGGAACTTCTCCTGCAGAGATTTAAAGAGGGCTGCGCCTTCTTCGCTGGTGATATGACCTGCAGAGAAGTCTTTCATCTTTCCGTTTTCGATGGTGACCAGGTTGCAGCGGTATGCCATATCAGATGCCGGAAAAGGTACACCCATGCTTAAAGCTTCGAGTGCACCGCGTCCGCTGTAGTATTTCAGCGGGTCGTAACCCATAATGGACATATTGGCAACGTCTGAGCCCGGCGTCAGCGACGGGTCGACGGTCTGCAGCATGCCGCAGCGTCCTTCGCGTGCGATTCTATCCATATTCGGCTTTACGGCTGCCTCAAGCGGGGTTTTTCCGCCGAGTTCGGCGACGGGTTCATCAGCCGCGCCGTCTGCTAAGATGAGGATATATTTCATACTGCTTATATTATGGGATGTTTGTAAGATTAAGGGCTTCGTTTAGGGATGCAGTGCAGTACATTTGCTGATGCCTTATATGAAATACAGAATACTGACATCCCTCTCTCCGGTTTTCAGGAAACTACTTATGGATACCTGATAGATAATAACCTATGATTTGTCCATCGTGCGGAAAGGAAATGAAAAAAGGATATCTGTTTACGACAAAAGACGGCGCCTTCAGTTTTGCACAGGAAATTCCGTCTGCATTTTCCAATGCGAAAAAAGCTGAGGGGTTTATTCAGATAACGCCGCTGAAAGCAGGTCACCGTGTCAGTCTGGAAGCATACTGCTGTGAAGAATGCAGAAAACTTGTTGCTGAGTATTGAATCACTCAATCTTCAGCACTTTTAAAATCTCTTTCGGTGAATCGACTGCGAGCTTCGGCTGATAGAGATTCTCATGCACATCACCGTAACGTGCATGAATCGCCGTCATCCCTACAGCAGTCGCCGGTTCAATATCGCGGCGGACTGAATCTCCTACATAGACTGCCTCATCCGGCGTGCAGTTGAGCAGGTCAAGCGCACACTCAAACGGTGCATGGTGCGGCTTTTTGTAACCCGTTGTATCATAGCCCACACGTGCGTCAAAGAAATCGGCAAGCCCGGTCTTTTTCAGCCGCTCGTCAGCGGCGTACGTATACGCATCCGTAATAAGTCCGAGCAGATACTTATTCTCCTTCAGAACTGACAGTACCTCGCGGATGCCGGCGTAAGGGACTAACGCATTCAGCTTCGCCGCATCGAACGCTGCAACCGTCTTAAAGTAGAGCGGAACCGAGAAACACTCGTGAGCGTTCATGAAATCCTGCAGATTCATGTGGTCTTCTATTGAATGACGTCCGCGGAAATAATACGAATACAGCTCCTCCGGCGTTCCGCACTCAAGAACAGCGGCCGCCGCATCACAGCCTGCCCTCATGCATGAGTAGAAATCAAAGAGCGTATTATCCATATCAAAAAGCACGGCTTTATACAGAGATGACAACAGCGTCTGCATAGCTACTCCTCCGTCAGAAGACTGTCTGCCGGAAGCCGGTATCCGCCTGTTATCCGCTCAAGGCAGATACATTTCTGAAATGCCTCGATAGGAATACTTGCGGCCGAATCAAAGTACTCCAAGACAAGCTCCCAGGGCATAAGGTAGGCTTCATTCTTTCTGCCGCCGCGGAATTCTACCGCAAGATATCCCGTGCGTCCCGTGTACTGAATAAAGCCGGAGATGTTGTCAATCTGATGCACCCCGTCTTTGTCTTTATGGAAGTTGCTCGAAAAAGAAAGCCGTGTGCCTAAAAGCGACTTGCACTCGATTGCAAGATAGCATCCGGGCTCGCGGGAATCAACGATAATGTCCACATACTGGGTATTAAACGTCGACTGCTTCAGGCGGTATGCAAAGCCCCGTTTCCGGTTTTCTGTAAAGTACCGGTTCATACAGACAACCATTTCCCGCTCAAAGCTGTTTTTCATTACCTACTTATTGAACTCACTTCCACATCAAATAAACGGTCAGGATATCGGCATAATTAAGATGTACGAAAGCCAATAAAGTTCCTCATATATGCAAGAGTACAAAATAGTAAAAGCCCGGGCTTTATCTGACGCGGTCTTTGAGATGTGGATCTGCGCACCTCAGGTCGCTCATAATGCACAGGCAGGGCAGTTCTGCATTATCCATCCGGACGGTGCAGGCGAACGTGTCCCCTTAACTATCTCAGGGGTTGACGGCGACAATATCAGAATCGCATTCATGGCAATAGGAACAACCACAAAGCTTCTCTCAACCTTAAAGGAAGGAGATGTTCTGCGTGACGTTGCAGGGCCCTTAGGGTGCCCGAGCGACATTGCCGAAGGAAACGAAACTGTGGTAATCGTTGGAGGCGGTGTCGGTGTTGCATGTACACCCATTATTGCTATGGCTGCAAAGAAAGCAGGAAACCATGTAATAGGCATCATTGGTGCAAGAACCAAAGACCTGCTCATCTTCGAAGACGATATGAAAGAAATCTGCGATGAATTAATCGTAACAACCGACGACGGCTCATACGGAATCAAAGGATTTGCATCCGGACCCTTAAAGGAACTCTGCGACTCCGGCAGAAAGATTGACAAAGTCTGGATTATAGGTCCCGGTATGATGATGAAGGTCACATCCGAAGTCACCCGTCCCTACGGCATCAAGACCTATGTCTCCCTAAATCCGGTCATGGTCGACGGAACGGGTATGTGCGGAAGCTGCAGAGTTATCGTTGACGGCAAGATGAAGTTCGCCTGCGTCGACGGTCCCGAGTTCGATGCACACGTTGTTGACTGGAACGATTTAATGACCCGTCAGAGAATGTATATGCCTGAAGAAAAAGCATCCGTGGAATACCATGCAGAACGCCACGAATGCAGATGCCGGAAGGTGAACTGAAATGGACAGAAACGCAGCAGAACGTATCCGCGACTTTAAGGAAGTAGATTTAGGATTTACTGCAGACGAGGCGAGAGCTGAGGCCAAACGCTGTATCCAGTGCAAAAAGCCGTCATGTATTGCCGGATGTCCTGTAGGAATCGATATTCCTGCATTCATCAGGGAAATCGCTGAAGGCTACTACAAAGACGCGGTCAGAATCATCAAAAAAGACAATATCTTACCGGCAATCTGCGGCAGAGTATGTCCGCAGGAGACTCAGTGTCAGGGCGCCTGTATTCTTGCAAAGAAAGGAAACCCGATATCAATAGGCCATCTCGAGCGTTTCGCCGCAGACGCTGAAGCAGAACATGAAGTCCCTGAAAAAGCAGCACCGACTGGAAAGAAGGTCGCTGTTGTCGGTTCCGGACCTGCAGGAATTACTGCAGCAGCAGAACTGTCCCGCTTAGGTCACGCTGTTACTGTTTTTGAATCTCTCCACGAAGCAGGAGGTGTACTCATGTACGGCATTCCGGCATTCCGTCTTCCCAAGGAAATCGTCAGAGAAGAACTTTCCACCGTCGAAAAACTCGGTGCGGAAATTAAAACAAACCATATTGCCGGCCGCTCTGTTCCGGTCGAAGAACTGCTCTCATACGATGCAGTCTTCTTAGGTTCAGGCGCAGGTCTTCCGTTCTTTATGGGAATCGAAGGCGAAAACCTTCCGGGCATCTACTCTGCAAACGAGTATCTTACCAGAATCAACTTAATGGGTGCAAACCGTTTCCCTGAAAATGACACGCCGGTCAAACTCGGTCTCAAAGTTGTCGTTGTCGGAGGAGGAAATGTAGCTATGGATGCTGCCCGTGTTGCCCGCAGAACAGGAGCTTCTGTTACACTGATGTACCGCAGAAGCGAAGCAGATATGCCGGCAAGACGTGATGAAGTCCGCCACGCAAAAGAGGAAGGAGTTGTCTTCATGACCGAGACCAACCCGGTTAAGTTCCTCGGCGAAAACAATGCAGTATGCGGCGTTGAAGCTGTCAAAATGCAGCTCGGCGAAAAAGGTGCAGACGGAAGAAGTTCATTCTCGGTAATTGAGGGAAGCAACTTCACCGTGCCCGCTGATGTTGTCGTTGTCGCAATTGGTCAGGGTCCGAACCCGTTACTCTTACGTATGCTCCCCGGCCTTAAGCTGAACAAAAACGGCAGCATTGCAGTCGATGAAAACGGTCAGACTTCGATTCCGAAGGTCTACGCCGGCGGCGATGCAGCAACCGGTGCTGCAACGGTTATTCTTTCCATGGGAACTGCAAAGAAGGCAGCAAAAGCAATCGATGCAATGCTCAGGAGCGCTTAAATGAAGTGCATTGTAACCGGCGGCGCGGGATTTATCGGATCAAATTTATGCGACCTGTTAGTTTCTCAGGGGCATGAGGTTGTTGTCATTGATTCGATGGTCGCAGGCCGCGAGTCGAACCTCGAAACCATCAAATCAAAGATTACCTTCGTCAAAAAAGACCTCCTGGAAAACGGCTGGCAGCAGTACTTCAAAGGAGCAGACCGCGTGTATCATATCGCAGCAGACCCGGATGTACGCGGTTCTGCCCGCAAATCCCGCGAGGTCTATGAGAACAATGTTACAGCCACAGTCTGTGTTCTTGAGGCAATGAAGGAGTACAATGTAAAAGAGATTGTGTTCACCTCAACGTCCACGGTTTACGGCGAAGCATCGGTTATTCCGACACCGGAGACATATGCTCCCATGATTCCTATTTCAATCTACGGAGCCTCCAAACTCGCCTGCGAAGCTATGATTTCATCCTATGCAGCAACCTACGGCTGGAATGCATGGGTGTACCGTTTTGCAAATATTATTGGTCCGCGCAGCACCCACGGTGTTATCTATGATTTCGTGCAGAAACTCCGTGCGAATCCGAAGGAACTGGAGATTTTAGGCGACGGAAGCCAGGCAAAGTCCTACCTCTCTGTTGAGGAGTGCGTTAAAGCAGTCGTCTTTGCCCCGACTATCTCTCACGAGACCTTCAACTTCTTTAACATCGGCTCAGAAGACTGGGTTTCAGTAAAACGCATTGCAGAGCTTGTTGTTGAAGAGATGGGGCTCAAAGGAGTCAATTTCAAGTTCACCGGCGGGGACCGCGGATGGGTTGGAGACGTTCCGAAGATGCAGCTGTCTGTTGACAAACTCAAATCATTCGGATGGAATCCGGGCGTAACATCTGAAGATGCGGTTCGTGCCGCAATCCGTGCAACTCTTGCGGAGTAAAAAACTCCAATGTCTTTTTTGGTTACTGAAGAGTATCTGGACAAAGCAGTTGATACACTTGCCAGATCATTTGTGCACTACCCGTATCCGGGAGGTGCTGTTTCAGGCGACGAACGGCAGGAAAAAGTTCTTTCCATTATGTACGCGCTTGAACTCAAACGCGTCAGTTCATTCGGAGAAATCGTCTGCGACAGCAGCGAATGCAAAGGAACTGCTGTCTGGTGCAGAATGGGTAATTTAAACGAAGGAGCTGATGTTCTGAAACAGATTCGTGCCCTTTTTTCCTGTATGACCATACCGGAGATGATAAAAACAATACGCCGCTGTATGAGTATCGAGCGTGAAAGAGCCCGCCTGCATCTCTCTGATGATACCGTGTATCTGTACATCTTAGGAGTAGCCCCGGAATGTCAGGGAAAAGGGATTGGGTCTGCACTTGTCCGTGAAAAACTTGCAGAGTGCGACAGAGAGGGCTGCAGAGTCTATCTCGAAACAAATACGGAGCATAATGTCGGATACTACGGTTCGTTCGGGTTTTCGCTTGTTAAGAAAATCGTGGAAGAACACGGTGCATTTACGACATGGTATATGATTCGTGAACCGGTTAAAGAATAATAGAAATCTATTTTATCCTTAAGCATCAATTAACAATCAGAATTACACATGTCTGTTCCAGTTACCGACGAAATGCTTGAAAAAGCAGTTGATATCTTTGCCAGATCGTTTATAGACTATCCGTATCCGGGCGGCGTTATCCCTGATGTAGAACGGCGCAGAAAAGCTCTTTCAATCATGTATTCAGAGATTCTGAAGGATATGAAAACCTATGCCGATATTGTTGCCGACAGCAGCGAATGCAAAGGTGTCGGTGTCTGGTGCAAAATGGGTGATTTAAAGGGTAATTTCCATATCGGAAGACACATCCGTGTCCTTTTATCCTGCATGAAATTACGCGAGATTGCAACCCTGATAAAACGCACCATACAAATCGAAGGGGAACGGGTCAAACAGAATCTCCCGGATGATACGGTCTATATGTGCTATTTAGGCGTCGCACCGGAGTGTCAGGGTCAGGGCATTGCATCAAAACTCATCCGCGAAAAACTCGCCGAGTGTGATGAGAAAGGACTTACCGCATATCTCGAAACCAACACCGAACATAATGTCAAAATCTACAGCAAGTACGGCTTTGTCGAAATAAACAAAGTCGTCAATGAACGCGACGGATTTACGACCTGGTATATGATAAGAAAACCAGCTGCTGAACAGAAAAATTAAGAAAGAACCGTGATTCAGGATACTCTTCTGTAGATATCCCCGTCACGGTACAAAACCCCGTTTTCATACACAAGCGTGTCATCTTCTCCATCTTCGAAGAAGAATGTGTAGTATTTAGATCCTGTTTTCTTCCAGGTAAAGGACTTCATTTTTATTTTTTTCTTACCGTCTTTCAGCTGCTCACCGTATCCGTCCCCGGAGATGAGAAGAGTCTTATCATCATTGGAATCAGTCAGTTCCCAGGTCCCGACAATAACAGAATCCTGAACCGGTTCCGCAGTTGTGTGCGGTTTTGCATTCGTACTTGTATAGACATGGCCGTCATGAACGAGACATCCGTCCCGGAGCGTCATAGTATCCACATCATAATCAGCAAATATAAGCGTGATGTACGGGCCGTTTTCTTCCCATTTCAGCGGTCTTTTCTTCGTTTCCATGCCGTACTCGGTTGTAATCTTACAGCCGGTGCCGTCGCTGTTGAGATATACTGTCTGGACTTTGTCACCCTCATCATTAACCCATTTCTCAGCGCCCGGACTGACATTGTTTCCGTCTGATACACATCCGGCTGATATCAGAAATCCTGCGGCAAGCAGTGCAATGATGACCGGAATGAGGATTTTCTTCATACGTATCAATGAGTGTGCCATCTATACAATGGTTTTGTTCTGCGGTTATGTCCGTCTGAATAGAAATCTATTTTTTCTTGCAGCATCAATTAACAAATCAGATATGTCTGACATAGAAGACCTGCTCAAAGAAACCGATGTACTGCGTCTCCGTCACATCGAAGCGATGCGGAGGTGTTTCGGAAAAACAGTTGAAGAACCGGCTCCGACGAAAGATATAGTACAGCGGGTCCTGGTATGCGATGCAGCCGAAGGAGAAACGGCAATCACCGATTTTGGAGCACTGCTGAAACTTCTAAAGACCAACAAAAAGAATATGCAGCACCAGAGAAACAAATCCCTGGCGTATGCGATGCGAAACGGCAAAGTAAATATTGAAAAAAGGGAAGAGTACTTCACAGGAAAAACAGATCTCGAGATAATTACCTATATCGAAGAAGAAACACGGGCAATTCTTGAGGAATACACAGGTCTTATCAAAAAAGTGAAACTGATGAAGAAAGCGGCCTGATTTATCCTGCTTACTTCATCAGTCTCTCAATCACATCCTTAAAAGAAACCAGCCGCACCTCTTTTTCAAAACAGTTCTGAAGAGCACAGACCGTACAGGCGTACTCTTCATCAAATGCGTACTCGTGGAAAAACCACTGATTGGAATCCGCAGTCTGCTTTACGGAAATCACATCTCCGTCCGGAAAAATCTCGAAGTTCTTAAGCCCTAACGAAAGCCCGAGGCCGGTTGCTTTCATAAAACTCTCCTTCATTGTCCAGAGGCGGAAAAACTGCTTTTTCTGTTCATCCGGTGTTTTTCGTGCAAGAATAGACTCATATTCGCCTGCGAAAAAGTACCGTCTGGCGACCGCAAAATCACATCTTGACAGTTTTTCCACATCGCAGCCGACAGCCGACGGGGCAAATGCACAGACTGCATACTTTCCTGAGTGGGACTGATTAAACTGAATCTCCGGGAGGTCTGCAAGATATGGTTTTTTCATCTCACCGTATCCGAACTTCAGATTCGCCGAATCAGCCCCCAGTCCGGCAAGTCCGAACTGCAAAAGAATCTCAACACCTAAGGAGCGGTATTTTCCTTCAGGAAACGTGAACCGGTCAGTCTTTGCCTTCCGCTCATCTGATACTGCAGCGTACGCTTTCGCGTACAAATCAGCATCAGAAAGCTCTGACACATCAGCGGCATAGAGGCGGACAGGAAAATCTTCTGTCATTATACTGTTGATTAAACCGGCTTAGAGCACCAGATACGATGCAGTTGTCCGGGAAAGGATTTTGCCTTCGGGAGAGCCTTCACGCACTTCAGCTTCGGCGAAGATTACTCTTCTTCCTTTCTTTGTGATATGAGCGACCGCATAGACAACACCTTCTTTGATGCCTTTTAAGAACTCGGTTGTTTCAGAGATGGTTGCCGCATTTTCCGTATCGGCAAGTTCGGCGTGAACAGCCAGAGCAATAGCTTCATCGCCTAATATCGTATAGAATCCGCCCTGCAGAACGCCTGCTCCGTTGTGCAGTTTTTCTGTCACATTCATCTTTAAAACCGCAGATGAATTGCCGTAGGATACCGGTTCGATGCCGAGCGTCATAAACGTGTTATTTGCGTATGCGCCTACTTTTGTTATCTTTTCAGGGTATGGATGCATGGTTTATAATTCGGTCTCTGGAAATATAAATCAGCGGGTAGATGACTCAGACCATCAGTCTGATGATGAAAAGAGCCGCGGCAAGAGCAGGAACTGCGATTAATACCCCGTACTTTACAAACGAAAGGTAGGAAAACTTTACCCCTGTGTCCCGCAGAATCCCCATCCACATAATGCCCGCAAGCGCTCCGAGCGGGGTTAATATCGCACAGAGGTTTGAGCCGGCAATGGATGCATAGAGGGCCGGCACTGCGGACGCTGCCGGAGCGCTCTGGATAACGAAGGCGAATAAGACACTCATCGGAATGTTGTTGATGAGGTTTGCTGAAATAAACGAGGCGGCACCGTAGGTAAAGACTGCATCTCCGGCTGATAAAAGTTCTGCAAGCGACCCGGTAATGCCGCACTGGGATAAGGCGAGAACGATGGTAAACATCGAGATTACGAACGGCACAAACTGCCAGGGTACACGTTTTGCCGCGGACGCGAGTTCAGCAGGTCTTTTTCCGCGAACGAGTGACAGAACCAGGATGAACACGATAAGACTTACTGCCGCTGCAAGAGATATGAGCCACATGTCAAGACCAATAAGTGATGATACGGCGAGAAGTATGGTACAGCCGAGTAAATGTATCAATCCTATGACAAGAGCCGGTTTATCAGATAAGAGAATCGCCGTCTCTTTTTCATCCAGCGGCTTAAGCGGGGTTGAGAGCGTCTTTCTGAAGATAAGAAACAGAATCAGAAACGCCGCGGCGGCTGAGACAAGAGCCGGCAGAAGCATTACAGCCGCGTACTCTGCAAATCCGACCGAGTACATGGATGCGAGATAGATGTTTGTCGGATTTCCTATGACAAGCGCCATGCTCCAGGTATTTGCCGCGGCGAACTCAGCTAATACGTAAGGAACGGGATTGATTCCCGCGTACTTTGCGAAGTAGCAGATGAACGGAGTAAATGTCAGGATGATGACATCATTCGAGGTAAAGACGGTAAGGACAGATATTACTGCATAGAGGGCAAGAAAGAGTTTTATCTGCGAAGTTCCGGCCAGTTTTACGGTCATCTGTGCAAGGTAGCGGAAGAATGATATTTCGTCTAAGAACAGCGATAAAAATGACATCGCAAAGAACAGTACCAGAATTTTTATTGGATTTACGGCAGAGTCAGCGGTAAGTCCTTCTATAAGGGATGCGGGATTTATCAGCCCGGAAAAAAGAATAACAAGAGCGCCTGCAAGAGTTACTATCCAGTAGGTGTTGAGTGTGACACGCCCGATTCTGACCTTCGGTTTTATGATGATGGCACAAATCATTGCCGCACAGGTCAGACCTGAGATGATAAGCAGAGCCGCTGCTGATGAATCCATTTGCTGGCTAAAGATTCGTTTTTATTGTATATCAATGTAGAGTGAGGACGGGATTTGAAATGCTTACGAATAAAATACAATACTCATATTTTAGATAAGGTTTTGAATATTTATATTTTATATTTTTATTTTTTTAAATAATATTACAAATAAATTACATAAATCATTACTCACACTTCATCACCCGAAGCCTGCAGGTTACCTTGCAGGTCCTGCAGGTTTGATAAAACAACCTTACGAAAAAAGAAGCTCAGATTATACCTCAGATTAGCCAATCCGGCAGGTTGGTAAGGTTGGTAGGGTTTTTCGCGCTTCACGCGTATAG
Organism: Methanocorpusculum sp.; assembly: GCA_029987025.1. Lineage (GTDB taxonomy): Archaea > Halobacteriota > Methanomicrobia > Methanomicrobiales > Methanocorpusculaceae > Methanocorpusculum. Next base: position 20,899 of record DALTWQ010000014.1, read on the forward strand.
GAGACTCAGAGAAGCAAAAGAAGATACTAATCCATAGTTGTGATGTGAACTGCGTTTTAACCTGCCAACCTTACCAACCTGCCGAATTGACCAATCTGAGGCATAAACTAAAGCTTTTTTCATGGCAGGTTTGATGGAACAACCTGCAGGAACCTGCCGTAACCCTCCAAACCATACACGCGTATGAAAAGACACAGAGTTTTTTCTGATTTGCATCCATTCATCCGGTAAAAATAATCATCGCCGCAAACCCTTATCTTCAGAGAAAACCCATATATAAGCCCGCATAGAGAGGAACGCAATATGAATACCGTCTATATCTTAGGACATAAACATCCCGACACAGACTCAGTCTGCAGCGCCATAGGCTATGCTGCATTCTTAAACAGAAACGGCGGAAAGACCTATGTCCCGGCTGTCTGCGGAAAAATAAACGCAGAATCAGCCTACGCCCTGCAGAAATTCGGCGCAGAAGAACCAGTCTTCATCCCCAACGTCGAACCGTCCGTACAGGATCTGAAAAATACCCATACCGAACGCGCCCTTCACTCAACTCCTGCCTTCGACGTCATTGAACTGATGGATAAAAACGACCTGCGAAACCTTCCAATCACTGATGACGACGGAAAACTCTTAGGCATCATCTCCGAATACGGTCTGGCACGTGCGTATGTATCCAACACAAAAATGGAAACACTCTCGGTATCTCCTATCGAGGTCGATAACCTTGCACGGATTCTGCACGGCAAAGTCTTTGTAAAATCCCAGGAAACCCTGAAAGGAACTGTCTATATCTCCATCGATGCGCTTCACGTTATCCTCTCGCGCATCACCAGTAAAGATATCGCTGTCGTAGGTGACGACGAACCGACACAGCTTACGTTAATATCAGCCGGAATTGCAGCTCTTATCATTGCAGATAATGCACCCATCGGTGATAGAGTAATAGCCGCCGCAAAAGAAAAGGGCGTCACCTTAATCGGAACCGATGCAGACGCGTTCGGCACCGCAAAGATGATTCACTTAACCCTGCCGGCAGGAACCATGATGGCAACCGACGTTCCGACCGTGAGAATGGAAGACACCGTAGACTACGTTAAACAGATTGTC
>DALTWQ010000015.1 GCA_029987025.1 Methanocorpusculum sp.
CCGCAGGTATCGCAGTTGACGACTCTCGTGTAAAAGCATTAATTGCAGCACTCGAAGGCGTTGACATTGAGGAAGCAATCTCTAAGGCAGCAGCAGCACCGGTCGCAGCAGCAGCACCGGCAGCAGCAGGCGCAGCACCGGCAGCAGCAGAAGCAGCACCGGCAGCAGAAGAGAAGAAGGAAGAAGAAGAAGAGAACGCCATGGCAGGCCTTGGCGCACTCTTCGGATAAAACCCCTCTTTTTCTTTTCAATTCTATTCTCTTAAAAAAAGTGTTTTACAGTATTTTTTGAAGTAATTATCCAGTATCTCTTTGAGGCAGAGATTGTTCTTTTGTTAAAATTATTCTTTGTCAGAATTATATCTTCCCTGCCTTTGAAAGGATTCCTGCAGTGATAACCTGACCTGCCGAGATACAGCCGTCTCCGAACGGATACTTCGGATTTGTGATGCAGAAGATGTTTTCTCTGCCGAGTTCAGCAATAATTGTTTCACGGATGGTGCGGTTAATAGCAACGCCTCCGGATAATGCTGCTTTTCTGATGCCTGTTTTTTCCGCAGATAAGACTGCAAGTCTGGCGATTCCTTTTGCCAGGCTTTCCTGTACGGATGCGGCAATATCGCAGGTATCAAGTCCTTCTTCCATCATCGAGTATGCTTCAGAGAGAAGTGCTGAGGTCGAGAGAACATACGCACCGTCTGCCGAGGTGTGTATGGAAATATCTATGGGTTGTGCAACGCCGCGGGCAGCGTATGCCTCTAAAGTCATTGACGGCTCACCGTCGTAGGTGTGTTCGCGGCAGATGCCGAGAAGAGCAGCTGCTGCATCAAGAACACGCCCCGTGGATGTTGTAACAGGTGAGTTGAACTTCTTATCAACCATCTGCGAGAGAATTTTCAGAGAACCTTCACTCCATCCTCTGCTCTCCAGAAGCGAGCGGATTTCTTCCGTCGGAAGAATTCCGTACAGCATCCGTTCTGGAAACTGTGTTGCAAGGTCTCCTCCGGGCATTAATACCGGCTCAAGATGTCCGGTGCGGATGTATCCGTTTAAGGGGTCGCCTGAAAGTATTTCGCCGCCCCAGATTGTAGCATCATCACCGTATCCGACGCCGTCAATTGCGATACCTGTGACCTCTTCCTGTGTTGCAGCCGTGATGTGGGCACGGTGATGCTGAACAGGACAGAGGACAGCGCCGGTTTCATCTGCAAGTTCCTGTGCGACGCGGGTGCTTAAAAACTGCGGGTGCAGGTCGTGTGCGATAATTTCCGGTTTTGCTCCGGTGAGTGACGTCAGTTTTTCGATGGTTTCTTTCAGATAGGATACCGTTGCAGGATTTCTGATGTTTCCGATGTGGGGGGATGTGATGAGGAAGTTTCCTTTGTAGATGCTCGCGTTTGCGTTCAGTTCAGGGCCGACACCTAAAATCTGGCGGTTTCCTAAATCCATTTTTGTACGAAGCGGGGCAAGTCCGCGGGATAATCTGATAATGTACCCGTCTCTGACGACAGAGTCATCACAGCGGTTTACAATCTCACGGTTGTGGGTTAAGATGTGGGATACGATGCCGGTTTTTCCCATCTTCTGAATGATGGTATCAGTATCTGTTATCATGGGAGTTCCCGGTGCGTTTGCCGAGGTCATGACCAGTAGCGGATTTTTCAGGTTCTGAAAGAGCAGGTGATGCAGTGCGGTGTAGGGAAACATCACGCCTAAGTTGTGCAGGCGGGATAGTTCGAGGTGCGATGCCGGGTCAAGTTTGTCTAAGATTGCTATCGGATGAACCGGGCCTGTCATCAGTTCGAGGTCGCTTTGTGTCGGAGGTATGACATAATCGGAAAGTGACTCTTCCCGCATCATAACAGCAAGCGACTGGTTCGGGCGTCCTAATATCTGCTTCAGCCGTTTTGCGGTGCCTTCGATACAGGCGATGTGAAATCCGCCAACTCCTCTGATGGCTAATATTTCTCCTGCGTCAAGGAGTTCTGCTGCTTTTTCAATCGGATTTTCGACACAGAGTTCTGTACCGTCTTCTTTTAGGAGGGAGAGTTTCGGTCCGCAGGTTTTACAGGCAATTGTCTGTGCGTGGTGCCGTCTGTTTCCCGGGTCAGTGTACTCTTTTTCGCAGTCACCGCATTTCGGGAACTGGTTCATTGCAGTTCGTTCGCGGTCGTAGGGTACGGTGTGAATGATACTGTACCGCGGTCCGCAGTCGGTGCAGGATGTTGCCCAGTAGCCGAAGTAGCGGCTTTTGGGGTTTGTTACATCTTCGAGGCAGTGCTTACAGGTTGCAATATCTGCTGGAACAAATCCGCTTCTTGCTCCGTCCTGACTCGGGAGAATGGAAAATGCAGCAGGCTGTTTTGCGTCAGGCGGGAGGTGGATGACTTCAACAGAGTCAATCACCGACATCTTCGGACCTTTTGCGACGGCTGATTTAAACGCTTCAAACTCGTCGCCCCACGCATCTATCTCGACTTCGCTTCCGTGGTTGATGACAGTACCAGTTATATGATGCCGTACTGCCTGCGCATAGACGAAGGGGCGGAATCCTACGCCCTGGACGATGCCTCTGATGATTATTTTTCCTGACTGCATTCCTGTGATGTATAGGTATTGGTTTTAAGAAGGTATAATGATTTTATCTGATGTGTTTCCCGGAATTATTGTGTATATCTCTCAAGCAGTTCTTTTACCTGATTATAAAACGGCGGAACATCCTTTTGTGTAATCATCCAGACACGCTTTAAGTCAACTGCAAAATATTCATGGATTAAAAAATTCCGCAGGCGTCCGAACTCTCTGAATGGAATATCCGTGTGCCTGTTTACAAAGTCCCGCGGCAGTTTATGGACGGCCTCTCCGATTATTTCAAGAGACCGGATAACCGAATCGTGAATCAGGAAGTTGTGTCTGAACTCGTCGTAGGAGATATGTTCGGATATTTTCAGAATTAAATCAGTCCGCTCGCAGATATGCCGTAGAGGTACGGTGATGTCCTTTTTCATATGAGTTCCTGCTGCAGTCCGAAAAGACGTGCATCTTTTTTCACATACGGGCGAAGGTCGTCATTGAGGTATTCGATAGATACCATATGTACCTCGCGTCCGAAGAGTTCTTCGAGATACTCCTGCAGACCGATGAACTCGCTGAGATTTCCTCTGTCTTCTGCGAAGAGATAGAGGATATTGATGTCTGACTGTTCGTTTTCATCCCCGCGTGCGACAGAGCCGAACAATCCTATTGTCTCCACCCCGAAGCGTTCCTGAAGGGTCGGCAGCGCATCTTCGAGCCTGGATAAAACAAGAGTCCGTATGCTTTGATAGACAGACATAATTGTTTAAGGATTTGTCCGGATGGTATAAAATAGTGTGTCCCGGGGAATTTATTCCCCGCAGAAGAACTCTCTGAAAAACTCTTTTGCGGACACAGGCATCAGGTGCGTGTATGCTGCAAGCACGTTTTTATACCGCATCCCATCTTTTCCGTCAGCAATACCGAATCCTCTTTCAAGCGTATATGAAAAATCATATTCTCCTTCGGGAGTGACACTGCTGTAATGGAACTCATGACCTTTCAGCGGAAATCTCTTCCCGTTGAGTTTGGCACATCCTTTCACATAACCGAGCCGTTTTCTGTCAGGTATCTTTGTTGTTCCTTTAAAGACGCCGCAGAACTCATACTCCGCGGTTTTGCTGATTTCATGGAATCCGGCAGCAAGAGATATTTTTTCCATCAGATACATGAGACCGCCGCACTCTGCATAGATTTTAGCACCTGCCTCTGCTTTTTCTTTGACAGATTGGCGCATGGATCTGTTTCTGCTGAGTACTTCTGCGAAAAGCTCAGGGTATCCTCCACCGAAAAAGTATCCGTCTGCCTCAGGCAGAACTGTATCATGCAGCGGGCTGAACCGGATTGTCTTACATCCGCAGGATGCAAGGCCTGTCTCAAGTTCACCGTAATAGAAACAGAACGCTTCATCATAGGCAATAGCTACGGTCTTTTTCGCCGCAGAAGATTCCGGTAAGAGAGATTTGAGATACTGGATTTTTTCTACCGGTGTCTTTTCGGGCATCTCCTTTGCGGCACCCTCGATTTTCTCCATATCGAGGTGTGATGTTACCCACTCAGTTATGCCGCTGATTTTTTCTGCGAACTTCTGACTTTCTTCCGCTTCCCTGAATGGCACAAGACCTAAGTGCCGTTCTGAAAGATTCATGAGAGAGTTCCGCGGGATAGCGCCAAGGACAGGTATCCCGCAGTAGTGCTCTATAGCCTCCTTTGCTTTTTCTGCGTGACGGCCGTGTCCGGTGTTGTTTAAGATGACGCCTGCTATTTTTACCCTCGGGTCGAACTGCTGAAATCCGAGAACAAGCGCTGCGGCGCTGCGGGTAATGCTTCGTGCGTCTATAATCAGAATGACCGGAACGTCTAAGAGTTTTGCAACGGATGCGGTGCTTCCGGCATCGGAAAGAGCTGCGACCCCTTCAAACAGCCCTCTCACTCCTTCTATAATACTGATGTCTGCATCAGCAGAGCCGAAGGCAAAAAGTCCTTTCAGTTCCTCAGGACCCTGTACGTACGTATCGAGATTATAGCAGTGACGGTGCGTAACGCCTGCAAGATATGAAGCATCGATGTAGTCGGTTGCAGTCTTGAAGGTCTGAACAGTCTTTTTCTTCGCGAAAAAAGAAGCGACGGCTAATGTGATGCTCGTTTTTCCGCAGCCCGATTTGTTTCCTGCAAAAAGAACCGCTTTCATACAAGACTCCGCAGAACCGCTCCAAACTCGCTTTCCACAATGGAATGAACACCTATGGTTTTCGGATGCAGGTCAAGTTCGACTATGACATAATCATGCCCCTGCTCTTTTAGGGGGGTTGCCTGCCGCGGGCCGTTCGTCGAGGAAAAAACCGTGATTCCTTTCAGGACTTCAGGGGACACCGCATGAGGGACTCCTGCGAGGACAAGCACCTCAGGTTTTTCTTCGCGGATTATTTCTTCGATGTTTCTTCCGTTTTCCCCGTACTCATCCAAGGCGCCGGCAAGTTCCGGCTCAATGCCGCGGGAGTTCAGTTCTGATAAGATACGTTCTGCATCCGCCCTGACTTTAGGAAGTCCGCGGTTTTCCAGGTTGCAGACGTAGGTAATATCTGCATCCGGTGCGGTTTTATCTGCGGCTTCATGAACAGCGCAGAGATAATCTGCAAACATGTAGGCGGTCTCTTTTTTGGCGTTCATGACGGCAAGCGTCTTTTTACCCGCACGAATCAACTCTAAGAGTTTTCCGGCGGCTACATGTTTTAAGTCTCCGCTGGACGGCTGAATATAGGTTTTTGAGGCCGCACCGCGTTCGTGTTCTATAGCGTTTGCCGCCTGCAGAATCCGTTTCTGGCGGATGAACTCCTCTTCAGATATCCAGCCGGCGCGAAGAGCCGGCTCAAGAGCAGCTAAGACGCCGTCGATATTTTCCCGGAATCCTGCATGAATGGACACGCCTATGGCCGGTGTGGAGATGCCGGAGCCTTCAATGCCTGCTTCTAAATCTTCCCCTATTATCATCGAGACGCAGGTTCCGACAACAGCGATGCGTTTCGGATGAAATTCTGCCTCTGCAAAGCGGAGAATTTCTTCGAGGGGTTTCTGCCCGCCGAAGACGAACTCTTCATCGCCTAATGAGGTGGTAAGGACGCGGATTCCGTCTTCTTCAAGAAGCCGTGCGTGTTTGAATGAACAGCCTGACGGCCCGTGCAGGACGGCAACATCGACCTGCAGATCGCGAAGAGTGTATAAGGCGGCAACTATAGAACTTGGTCTCGGGTGATAGTACTGCATGTTATCTCCAGGTTTTTACGCACATAAGAACCGCGGCATCAAGTTCTTTTGCCCGTTTCAGTGCTTCTCTTTTCAGCTCGTCGAAGGGTTTTCCTGCGGCATAGATGACATCCGCCGGAGAAATTTCATTGATAACAGTTTTGAGTTCTTCGCCGTCAAGGCCGTCGCAGACGGCATGCGCTCCTTCGCCGGTTACAAGGACCGGCCGCTTTGTTGTTTTTGTTTTCAGATACGCTGCAGCATCGCGGATAGTCTGCGGGTTTGTGCCTGAGTTTGCGTTGTCAAGGAACGGTGCTCCTTCGATTTCAGCATACATCATCCTTCCTTCACATCCGGCAAAGTGTGCAAGAGGCGATGCATCCAGATTCAGCAGAACAGCAGCAGCTGCAGCAGTCCGCAGTGCGTCGCGGTAGGCAGGGATTTCTGCAAGCGGGTTTTCAAAGGAGCCGTTTGATTCGGTAATGAATCTGGTTCCTTCGATGCGGACTAAATTTTCAGGCGCGTACCATCCTTCTTTTTTGCAGGATGCCGGCGCAAGAACGGTTTTACAGGCTGAAAGACTTTCCAGTTTTGCGGCAAGCGCGGATTTTTTTCCCGCGGCTATGGTGTAGTCTTTGTCCGAGGTAAGAATCCCGAATCCGGCACCGCAGACACCTAAGGACTCTTCTGCGATTATCCAGTCGGCATCTTCAGTCTCTGCGGCAGCTGCGGCGAAGAGAAGCGAGGCCGGGGTTATGCTTTTTTTGAAGAGCAGCTTTTTTTGCGGGTACAGCCATGTGCCGCTGCTTGTGTGCAGAATTACGTTTCCGGGAAGAATTTCTGCAAGTGCCGCTGCCGCTGTTGTTTTTCCGCGTGCTCCGGTGATTTCGATGAGTTCTGCGCGGCATGGTTTCAGCAGTTTTGCAGTCATCTGGTGATGAGTGTAATGAGGCGCTGATACGGAAAGCAGCGGGCAGTCGGGATTTAAGTGCACCGGCGCTGTTACGGCATCGTATCTCTGTTTTTCCGCGTCTTCGACTGACATGGTGTTTCCCCGGTACACATCAACTGCATCGACATCATCACCGTTTCTAAGGAGCGCTTCGGCAAGGACAGCTCCTCCATGAATGGTGTCGAGAACAAGTACTTTCACAGCCTCTCTCCGTTTAGCTGCTGCAGTGCGGCATCGGCATTTTTCAGCATGAGTTCTGCAAGAAGCGGGTCGATTCCAATGGGTTCTGCGTAGGTGAAGGGTATTTCTGTTCCGTTTTCGAGGGTGAACGTACCGGTCTTTTTTCCCTGTTCAAGTCCGAGCAGTTTCGGGATGTCCCGTAAGATATGGATTCCTTTTGCAAGGAAGAGCGGGACTACGACTAATATATCGAATGTTTCGTGCCGCATGAGTTCAAGGCCTTCGGTTACATTCGGGCTGCTGTATTCAAGAAAACAGGATTTTATGACTGAGTCGGGACATTTTTCTTTCATCATGTCCGCGGTTGTTGTTATCAACTGTTTATTGTATTCGAGTCTGCTTCCGTGTCCGACAAGCAGTATTCCGTATTTCGGCATGAGTATTATATTTGTATTTGAGTTATATAAATTAGTGTTATCTATTTGTATTATTTGTAATACTATTTTTTACAAATATACTACGTAGTTATGAATCATCTTTTATAGTATGAAAAATAATATTATCAGTAGCACAATGTCTCAGGAAAGCCCCCTCTCACTTCTTACTTCTCCTGATAAATCAGTTCGTGCGCAGGCCTCGGCAGATCTTGCCGCGGCAGGAATTGCCGGTGCAGAATCCGTTCTGCCTCTGCTTTCAGATGAAAACTGGGTTCTGCGGTACCGTGCCTGTGAAATCATCGGCAATGCCGGCTGCATTGCGTATGCTTCATACCTTATCCTGCGACTCACTGACGAAAAGGACCATGTCCGGTATATGGCCGTCAAGTCGCTTGGAAAACTGAACTGCAGAGCTGAAATCAAAAAAATTCAGGAACGTCTGTTTGATGAAAATCCGTTTGTTGTCCGCATCACAAAAGAGGTCTTGAAAGCGTGGGGCGCGTAGAGGCAGACGCCGCTTTTTTCAAAGGACTCAGCGCCTTTGCAAACCGTGAGTTCAGCACCGCAGCAGAGGCATTCGAAAAAGCTGCAGCGCTCGATGCCTCAAATCCGCACTACTGGTACTACCTCGGACTTACCCTGCGGGAACTGGGAGACAAAACCTCCGCAGAAAAATATCTTTCGCAGGCGGTCACTCTCCTGCCGGATGCAGCAGCGATACGCTATGTCAGAGGAGAGATTCTGCTCGAAAACAGAGACTCAGCAAAAGCCGCGGAAGATTTTGTCCGCATCACAGCTGATACGTCAGAAGAGAACCGCTGCTGGAGATCGCTCTCATACCTCGGACTCGGACTTATCCGAATCGAAGAAGGAGATATCGAAACGTCTCTTACTGCATTTTCTAAAGCAGAAGAGATTGCCCGCGAACTGAATGATACAGGGCTTCTTTCCCGTATCAGCAGCGAACTGGAGAAAAGCGGGTTTTGATAGGATGGAAATGAGTATCAGCAGAGATAAAGCCCACATCTTAATGCATACGGCAGACATACTATATTATATGAACAGCACAGGAGTACGTACATGATTCCGCTTACTGCAGATGTATCCGCACTTCGTGTGCTCGTGTTCGGGACAGGCGCTGTAGGAACCAGGAAAGCAGCATACTTCAAACCTGAAGCAAAAGAGGTGAGGCTTCTTGGAAAATCTGACACCCCTTCAGACGATGCCGAACTGGAATCCCTCATCCGAGAGTATGACATCATCATCGCCGCCTCTGATGATGCAGAGTTCAATACAAAAATAACCGGCATAGCATCCCGCGGGAAGAAATGGTACAACTCTGCAACATCTGCGGGCAACTTCTTAATCCCCGCGGTATTCCATGAAGGAGATCTGTCAGTCGCCGTCTCCACAAACGGAAAAGCACCTGCTGCTGCAGCCTTCATCCGCGATGCAGTAAAATCAGCCTACCCTGCTCTCCCGCAGATGGTTGAACTGCAGAACACTCTTCGTACCCTGCTGAAAACCGCTGTCCCTTCGCAGCAAATACGTGCAGAAATTCTGCAGAAAATACTTCATGACGATGCTGTCTGGAAAGAACTTGAAACAGGCTCTGCGGATGCCAGAGAAATACTTCGGAGGTATGTATGACGCCTGACCTCACCTTCGAACTTACGGCTGCTTCGTTTAATTACGCAGAGCACGGCGTTGCGGAACTTGCAAAGAACCGGTTTGAGGACGAAGCGGCATTTTACCGTTCGGCAGCAGAGTTTTCCGGTGTTCTGCTTCTTCAGACCTGCGGGCGGATTGAAATTCTGGTGCATGGCGCCCGTAAAGCGCTTGAAGATTTCCTCGTCCGCGAAGGAAGATGCGGCTTTATCTTCTTCGAAGGAACAGATGTCCTGCGGCATTTAGGAAACCTTGCTGCCGGAACCGAGTCACTCATTGTGGGTGAAGACCAGATTTTAGGACAGATGAAGACTGCCCTTCTTGCCGCTGAAAAATACGGCGGGGCGGACTCTGTCATCTCTTCCGCATTCCAGACAGCAATTAATCTGGGTGTCTATGTCCGGCAGAACACAGCTATAAACAGAGGGGCAGTATCCTTAGGATCTGCCGCGGTCTCTCTTGCGGAAGCAGAGATAGGTGATTTATCCGGCAAAAACATCCTTGTTGTAGGAGGGGGCGAGATGGGGCGGCTTGTTGCAAAGTCGCTTGCGGAAAAAAATCTGCGGGCAATTTATGTCACAAACCGCACGTATGAGAATGCGGTGCAAATAGCATCAGACGTGGGCGGAAGAGCTATGCACCTCGACCAGCTCTATCCCTGCATCGCATTATCCGATGTCGTAATCTCCTGCACCGCAGCCCCTCATGAGATTATCAGAAAAGACGCCCTTGCCGAAGTCATGGAAGACCGCTTCTGGCCGCTTGATGCAGCCCCGCGGAAACTGCTCTTAATCGACATTGCAAATCCACCGGACATTGAAGCCGGTTGCGGCGACCTTGCAGGTGTTACGCTTTGCGGCATCGATGACCTAAAAGGCATCTCGTTTGAGAACATGCAGTCCCGCCTTCATGAAGCAGAGGAGGCTCAGCATATCGTTGAAGCCTACATCCCGGAGTTCATCAAAACCTTAAACCGCACCGCTGCAGGAGACGTACTTGCCTCGCTCTATTCCTGGGCAGAAGAAATCCGCCGCCGTGAACTTGTCCGCGCCGCAAAAAAACTTGCATCAGGTGCTGACGCATACTCTCTCATAGAGGATGTGACCGCATCGATTACGAAAAAAATGCTGGACGACGCCGCAAAAGTCATCCGGAAATCCGCTGAAGAACAAAGTCCCGAAACCGCACGAAACATAGTTGCCGCAATAACCAGGAGACACTAAAAAATGTACCCGCAAACCCGCATGAGAAGACTGAGGAGCAAAAACCTCCTCCCGTTAGTTACTGAAACCCGCCTGCACCCCGAACAGTTCTGCCTGCCGCTGTTCTTCGACGAAAACGCGGAAACAGAAGTCCCGATTTCATCCATGCCCGGACAGGTGAGATATCCGCTGTCGCGTGCATCATCCCTCGCAAAAGAACTCTTTGCCGAAGGCATAAAGTCGGTCATCATCTTCGGGATTCCGAAGGAAAAAGATGCGGGAGCCTCCTCTGCGTTCGCAAAAGACGGTGTCGTGCAGAAAGCTGTTTCCGCGATGAAAAAAGCAGCGCCTGATTTAGTCGTCATAACTGATTTGTGCGCCTGCGAGTACACGAACCACGGTCACTGCGGCATCATCCGGGAAACCTGTGGCGGGTTTGAGCTGGATAATGACGCCTCTTTGTCTCTCATGCAGAAAATTGCGGTAAGTCAGGCGGAAGCCGGCGCAGACATGGTTGCTCCGAGCTGCATGTTAGATGGCATGGTATCAGCAATCCGTGATGCACTGGATGCATCAGGCTACTCCTCGGTTCCTATCATGTCCTACAGCACCAAGTTTGCCTCATGCCTCTACGGACCGTTCCGTGAAGCGGCCGACTCGGGATTCTTGTTCGGAGATCGTTCTTCATATCAGATGAATCCGGCAAACAGACGTGAGGCATTGCGCGAAAGCGAACTCGACAAAGAGGAAGGCGCTGACATTCTGATGGTAAAACCTGCAACATTCTATCTCGATGTTGTATCAGACATCAAGATGCTCGGTCTTCCGGTTGCCGCATATCATGTCTCAGGAGAGTATGCCATGATTAAAGCGGCAGCAGCGGCAGGCTGGCTCGATGAAAAACGGACGGTAATGGAAGCGATGACCTCCATAACCAGAGCAGGGGCTGATATTATCATCACTTACTATGCAAGAGATATTCTGAGGTGGCTTCATGACTGATATCGCAGGAAACATCTCTCAAAACCTATTCTCCGAAGCAAAACAGATTCTCCCGGGCGGCGTCTCAAGTCCGGTGCGTGCCATATCACCGTATCCCTTCTATGTAAAATCAGCAGAGGGCTCGAAGATTTTCACCGAAGACGGAAACACGTACATCGACTGCTGTCTGGGGTACGGTCCGCTTCTTTTAGGACACAGAAATCCTGCAGTCAAAGCGGCTGTAGAAAAACAGCTCGAGTCAGGCTGGCTGTTCGGCACGCCTTCTGCGCTTGAGGTCACCCTTGCAAAAAAAATCATTGCCGACTACCCCTCCATAGAGATGCTCCGCTTCGTATCAACCGGATGCGAAGCAACCATGTCCGTCCTGCGGCTTGCAAGAGGGTTTACCGACAAATCCGGCATCGTAAAAGTAGAAGGCGGATTTCACGGAGCGCACGACAGCGTATTAATTGCCGCCGGTTCCGGTGCAGCAATGCACGGCATTCCCGACTCACTCGGTGTTCCGAAAGAAACCGCGGCATGGACCAGGCAGGTTCCGTTCAACGATGCGGAAGCATTGGAAACAGTGCTTTCCAAAAATCCGGATACGGCTGCATTTATCATCGAACCGGTGATGGGAAACTGCGGCGTTGTTCTGCCGGAAAAACAGTATCTCGAAGATGTCAGAGAAATTACCCGTGCTCATGATGTTCTCCTGATTTTCGACGAGGTAATCACAGGATATCGCTTAGGTCTTCACGGCGCACAGGGGTACTTTGGAGTAACACCTGATTTAACCACGCTTGGAAAAATTGTCGGAGGAGGTCTTCCGATTGGAATTTTCGGTGGAAAGCGTGAGATTGTGGAGTGTATCTCCCCTGCAGGCGGTGTTTACAATGCAGGAACCTTTAACGGAAACCCGCTATCAATGGCAGCAGGCATTGCATCAGTCGAGTATCTCCATGCTCACGAGTCGTCCTACGCAAAAACAGAAGATGCAGTAAAGAAAATCAGAGACTCAGTATCACCTGCATCGAGAGACTCCTTTGTCCCCTGCGGCTCAATGTTTTCATATTTCTTTGCGAAGCAGGCACCGAAGAACTACGCAGATGCGAAAAAATCTGACACTGCAGCGTTCAGAAAGTTCTGGGAGCATGCATTATCCTGCGGGGTTTTTCTGCCGCCTTCACAGTATGAGACCTGTTTTCTTTCGTTCACACACACAAAAGAGGACATCGAAACCTTATGTGAGGTGTATGCATGTCTGTAATCAGAATCGGAACAAGGGGAAGCAAGCTGGCTCTTGCGCAGACAAACCGCGTGGTGTCTCTGCTGAATAAGCAGGGTATTGAGTCTGAAACTGTTGTCATCTCGACGAAAGGTGACCGTGTAACCGACCGCTCGCTTCATGAAGCAGGCGGTATCGGCCTTTTCGTCCATGAACTTGACATGGCAATTCTTGACGGACGCATTGATGCTGCCGTACACAGCATGAAAGACATTCCGCTCGAAAGACCGGACGGAGTTGTAACCGCTGCGGTACTGAAACGCGACCCGCCGTTTGATTTCCTTGTTGTCGGAAAACCCATGTCAGAGGTTTTCCGGATTGGAACATCATCTCTTCGGAGAAGAGCACAACTTCTTCGATACTACACAGGGCATCCCGAGATGCATGCTGCAGATATGCGCGGAAACATCGACACGCGCCTGTCTAAACTTAAAGATGGTGAGGTCGATGCGTTAATCCTCGCTGAAGCGGGACTTGTCCGTCTCGGACTTACCGTCAACGGCTTCCGTCTTTGCGCAGATGACTTCGTCCCCTCGGCAAATCAGGGAACAATAGCTGTTGTATCCCGCGACACACTGGAACTCAGGAAAGCATTTGCTCCGCTCAATGACCCGGAGACACTATTCTGTACTCTGGCTGAGCGTGCAGTGATGGAAGAACTCGGCGCCGGATGCTTTACGCCCTCAGGCGCATACTGTCAGGGAAATCATCTCATAGCAGAAGTGCTGTCTCTCGACGGAACAAAAGCAGAGCGTGTCACAGCACAGATATCTACCTTAGAGGATGCACATGCGGCAGGGCGTCTTCTTTTTGAAAAATCGAAGGAACTGCTCATCGAAGCCCGGAAAAAAATCGAGGGTGAGTAAGCATGGAACACACATCAGGGAATGCACAAAAATCAGAGAATGCACAAACGAACCAAACGAAACAAACAAACCAAACAAACCAAACGAAAGGTTCCGTCTGCCTTGTCGGTGCAGGCCCGGGGGGTCTTTCTCTTCTTACGTTTGCCGCGCAGGAAAAGATTGCATCAGCTGAGGTCATTTACTACGACAGACTAATCGGTCAGGATATTATAGCGTCGCTTCCGAAATCTGCAGAACTCATCGATGTCGGAAAATGCGGCGGAAATCATCCGGTGCCGCAGCATGAGATTAACCGGCTGTTAGGTGAAGTAGCCCTTTCCGGAAAACGTGTCGTGCGGCTGAAAGGAGGGGACCCGTTTGTGTTCGGCCGCGGCGGTGAGGAGATGGAGTATCTGAGAGGTCTCGGAATTGAAGTTTCATTTGTGCCGGGGATTACCAGCGGCATTGCTGTTCCTGAGTCTGTCGGGATTCCGGTAACGCACCGCGGTCTTTCACGCTCGGTAACGCTTGTTACCGGACATGAAGGAGGCGAGGGGGAAATTGACTGGGGATGGTATGCTCAGTGCCCGGGAACGCTTGTTATCTATATGGGAACGGGGCGCCTTTCTGAAATATGCCGTACGTTAATCGAGGGCGGAATGGATGCTGAGCGTAAGATTGCAGTTATCGAGCACGGGTTTGCAGAAGATCAGAAAGTCTCAGTGCTGACTGTGGGTGAAGCAGCAGAAGGTCTGCAGCGTTTCAGCCCCCCGGCTATTACCGTGATAGGTGATGTTGCCGGAATGTATGAGGAAAAATAAGCATCCTGATAATTATTCAACTCCTGTTTTTTCAGTGTTTGTCGTACAAAGGATACATAATGTATCTTTCTTTGCCTGTTCAGACACAGATTTTCAGTAATCAAACTGTTGTTCAGGTAAAGAGAAACATCTATAATTTACCACATCTAATTAATTCATCATGAACAAAGTATTACTTGCAGGAGCAGTTGCTATTGCTCTGATGCTCTGTATTTTTGCTGCAGGATGTGTATCAGAATCAGATACTGAAGCAGTACCAACTCCGACCCCGGAGCCGACACAAAATCCGGAAGAAAAGACCACTATCGAAGATGTCCGTGCCGCAGCTGTGAAGATTACTGAAGAAGGAATTGCAGCAGAAGCGGCCGTTCATATCGACTACTCCAACATAGACAACTGGATGTATTATCCTAAGACGCACGAACACGCAGTTGATACCTTCTTCCTGTATCCGACAGCAACACCGGATAACAAGACCTGTTTCTACAGTCCGATTGATGATGCAGGAATGAGAACAACCGCTCATAAACAGTATGTTGATGATGGTTCAGAGTTTGAGTCCTGCACTGATGTCTATGCTCCGTATTACCGTCAGGTCTCCCCGCAGGCGCTTGCCGGATGTACTGCTGATGAGTTCAACTACTACGTCGGCACCATTCCAAAACAGGATGCATTCGATGCTCTTGATTACTACTTCGAACATGCAAACCCTGGTGCAGAAAGACCGTTTATCTTAGCCGCATATTCCCAGGGTTCGTTTACCACCCGCTATATTCTTTCAGAATACATGAAACAGCACCCTGAGTATTACAAGAACATGGTTGCAGCCTATGTTGTCGGATGCCCAGTTACTGATGAGTATCTCGCAGCAAACCCGCATCTTAAATTCGCCAACGGTGAGACTGATACCGGTGTTGTTATCTCATGGACTGTTGAAGAACCGGGAGCAACTGTTACTGACAACTTTGTCTGGGCAGAAAACATGAATGTCATCAACCCGCTGAACTGGAAGAAAGACACGACCTATGCCGGTGTTTCTGAAAACCACGGTGCAATGATTACCAACGAGGACGGAACCCAGACTCTTGGAAAGGGAACTGCCGATGCACAGCTTGACTTAAACCGTAAGGTTGTTATCTGCACTACAGAAAAGTCGCTCTTTGACGGTATGGAAATGATGGACTATATCTTAGGTGAAAAGAGTCTGCACCTGAAGGAATACTCACTTTACTACATGAATGTCCGTGAAAATGCTGAAAAACGCATTGCGGAATTCCTGAAGTAAACTAACCTTCTTTTATTTTTCAGCAGCTTTTTTAGATGTGACCTTCATATCTATTGCCGATGAGAGGTAATACAATAGAGTAAGCTATGAAAATAAATACGAATATAAAAACAGTTTTTTCAATCGGTTTTGTCTTAACGGTTCTTCTGGCATTTACCGCATGTGCCGGCTGTGTACAGGATGAAAATACCTCAGGGACTCCTGTTTCAGGAATCTGGGTAAAGGAGTACTCAGGCGGCGAGACGTTTATCTATGAGATAAAAGGAGACGGACAGGTTACTGAAATACTTGTTCTCGACGGAGAAGTCTATAAAGTTCCGCACAAACTGGTTACCGGAGATGATGGATCATACATGATTGGTGAAAATCGTATAGTCCTAAGTGAAGACGGAAAAACGCTGACTGAAATTCTTCCGTCAGGAAGTACTATTGTTTATCAGAAAAATAACGGATACCGCATTCCTGCTGAAACGGCAATTCAGCAGGAGTAATTTTTCAAATTGTTTTATCTGAATATTTTTTGAGAATGAGTTATTTTGATGTAACTATTCCTGATTTAAAAAAAGAGATTGTTATTTTATCCTCAGCTTGTTACCATCACTGCCCATTCAGGCAGGCCGATACCGATACCGAAGATTGAAAGACCGATGGTAAACAGCAGAATCGTAAACAGAATAATACCAATCAGATTCAGGAACCATCCGGCGGTTACCATATCCTTCATCTCGACATAATCCGTACCGTAGGCAACCGCGTTCGGAGGTGTTGCAACCGGAAGCATAAACGCAAGTGAGGATGCCACTGCAACGGTCATCATCAGGATGAACGGATTCATCGAAAGACCTGCTGCAACACCGGCCATTACCGGAATCATGATGTTTGCAACGGCCGTGTTCGAGGTAAACTCGGTAAGAATCATAACCACAACCGCGAGCAGCAGTACCAGAAGCACCGGCGGGATATGTACGCCGGTAAACGCATTGGCAATAGCTTCAGAAAGACCGCTTGACTTGAATGCTGCAGAAAGAGACATACCTCCGCCGAAGAGAAGCAGCACTCCCCATGGAATCTTTGATGCCCATTTCCAGTTCAGGGTGAACTCATGTTTCTTCCAGCTGATTGGAAGCATAAAGAGGAGAAGGGCTGCAAATATTGCAATCGTACAGTCCTCAACTTTAATCGGAAGAATTCCTGCATAGTAGAGTGAGTTAATACCAGGAATTACTACATCTCCGATGGTTTTCGGATCCTTGAAAATCCATGCAAGCGCTGCGAAGATAAACACAAAGAGAGTGTTCTTTTCTCCGCGGGACATCGGGCCTAATGATTCAAGTTCCTTTGCTAAGACTTCTTTGGTGTGCTCAAGATTCTTGGGCATCCTGCGGTAGGCAATCTTGGTAAGCCAGAGCCACATGATGACAAGCATAATGGCAACAAACGGCACACCGAAGAGAAGCCATGAGAAGAAGTCAACCGGCGGGGCTTCGGGGTAGAACTTTGCAAGCATTGATGCAAACACTGCATTTGCCGGAGTTCCGATAAGTGTTGCAATACCTCCCACACCTGCCGCATATGCAATTCCGAGAACAAGACATCCTGCAAAAGCCCTTTCGGATTTATCCATCTCCTTCGGTTTCTTATTGGGGATAACGGTGATAATAATTGCAATTGCAATTGGAATCATCAGCATTGCAGTTGCCGAGTTTGACATCCACATAGAAAGGAATGCTGTTGCAATCATGAATCCGAGGATAAGCCGTGTGGGGCTTGTTCCAGTTATGGATATAATTTTCAGCGCCATGCGTTTATGTAAATTCCAGCGCTGCATTGCCATTGCAATCATGAATCCTCCCATGAAGAGGAAAATAACATTATCTGCGTAGGGGATTGCAGCCCCGCTGACGGTTAAAACGCCGAGCAGCGGGAATGCTACAAGCGGAATAAGAGCTGTCGCTTCTATTGGAATTGGCTGGGTAATCCAGAAGATAACCATCATCACCGTAACGGCAGCTGTCATCTTTGCTGCGTGAGGCATGACGGATTCCAGCGGCAGCAGCATTACGATTATGAATGCTGCAATACCTGCCAATAATCCATATGCTTTATTCATATTGTATAATTATTTGGTGCGGCCTGTATTGAGTGTTTTCCTTAATCCGTGTGAAAGGAAGGTTTAGAATATATTAATGTTGGTATACGTCAAATAATACTGCACACTTTATATTTGGACAGATAGAATGGCTGAAGTTCCCGTACAGGATTATGCAAAACAGCAGGAGATAGAAAAAGACGAGGCGCGAAAGCGATATGAGTTCAAAAAATCCCTTGAACGCCTCGAGGAAAAAGAAGGTTCAGGAACCGAACTTATTTCACTCTATATCCCGCCGGACAAACAGATTTATGATGTAACTGCACAGTTAAGAGATGAATACGGTCAGTGCTCGAACATCAAAAGCAAACAGACAAGAACCAATGTTCAGAGTGCAATCTCATCCATCTTAGCACGTCTGAAATACTACAAGACAGCACCGGAAAACGGTATGGCTGTATTCTGCGGGGCAATCAATGTAGGAGGCGACAGAACCGACCTTGAATCCATTATTGTAGAGCCGCCGGAGCCGATTAAAACCTACAGTTACCGCTGCAGTTCAAATTTCGAACTGGAAACGTTAAAAGAGATGCTCGACGACCGTGTAGTCCACGGTCTTTTAGTCCTTGACCTGCAGGAAGCCGCTTGGGGAATCCTGACCGGAACACGCATTGAACCAATAGGCAGTACTCAGTCAATGGTTCCGAACAAGCAGAGAAAGGGAGGTCAGTCTTCTATCCGTTTCGCAAGAAACCGTGAGATTGCAATCAATGCATTCTTCTCGAAAGTAGGTGAGCAGGCATCTGAAGCATTCCTTGCAGATCCGAAGTTCTTTGACCGCTTCAAGGGATTAATTGTCGGAGGCCCTATGCCCACCCGTGATGAGTTTGTCAAAGGAAACTATCTTCACCACGAAGTGCAGAAGCGCCTCATCGGAAGCCTTGATGCATCATACACGAACGAGTGCGGTCTGCGTGAACTTGTCTTTAACGCACAGGAACTTCTCCGCGGCGAGGAAATCACGGATGAAAAGCGTGAGATGACCCGCTTCTTTACAGAACTTAGAAAAGATAATCCGGCAGCTGCATACGGTGAAGCAAGTGTCCGTGCAAACCTGGAAGCAGGTGCAGTAGATACGCTTCTCCTTTCAGAAAAACTTCGTGAAGCACGGCTTACCATCTCCTGCGGAAACTGTGACTATCAGGAGATTAAGACAATGAGTGTGGAGCCAGGAAAACGTTTCAGAGACCTTCCGCTCGGAAGATGTCCGAAGTGTCAGTCTCCGCTTATCCTTGAAAAAGAAGAAGATATCATCGATGAATTAACCGCCCTTGCAGATACGTCAAATACACGGGTTGAAATCATCTCTGACTCTTCAGAAGAAGGAGGAACACTGCTTTCCGCATTCGGCGGTATTGCAGCGGTTCTCAGATACCCGACAGGAATGTAAGATTATGTATCAGAAATATTGCAATAAGGTAACATCGCTTCTCAAAGAAGCAACCGGATTAGACGACGTCTTATTAGCAGACGGCGGAGAACATGCTGACCTTGCATCAACTGCAGCATTCGCTCTTGCCAAGCGCGAGAAAAAGAACCCTGCTCTTCTTGCAAAAGAAATTGTTGATAAGATTACTGCAAAGGCAGCAGAAGACGGAATTGAAGTATCCTGCAAAGGTCCGTACATCAACTTTGTTTTCGGCAGCAAATTTGTTGCAGACACTGTCCGTGCAGCTCGTCTTCCGGAGTACGGCACTCTTCCGCAGAAGACCGACCGCGTCATTATCGAACACACCAGTGCGAATCCGAACGGTCCTCTGCACGTAGGACACATCAGAAACACAGTAATCGGAGATACACTTGTCCGTGCTTTCAGAAAAGCAGGATATCCGGTTGATGCCCAGTACTACTTAAATGATATGGGACGCCAGATTGCTATTGTGGCATGGGGTGTTAAGAATCTGCATTACGACCGTCTCCCGAACGAGAAAGGCGATGAGTTCATTGTCCGGCATTATGTCGAAGCAAACAGGATTGCAAAGGAAAAGCCGGAGATTGAAGCTGAGTTCGATGTGATGATGGAAAAGATTGAAGCAGGTGACCCTGAAACGGTCAAACTCTTCCACGACTCTGTTGAGACCTGTGCAGAAGGTATCAAGGAAACCCTTGCTTCAATGAATGTAAAGCACGACCGCTTTGTACGCGAAACCACCTTCCTCCGCGACGGTTCGATGGAAAACGTGCTTTCCCGCGTCGAGGCTCTTCCGAATGCAAAGCATGAGGATAAGATGATGTATCTGGATTTATCCGAACAGGGATTCGGAAACAGATATGTTCTCAGGAGAAGCAACGGCACATCAGTTTACGCAGCCCGCGACCTTGCATTCCATCTCTGGAAGAATGCACAGTGCGACAGAAGCATCGACATTTTAGGTGCGGACCATAAGTTAATCGGCGCACAGCTGCAGACGACCTTATCCTTAATCGGGGAACGTCCGCCGGAGATTGTAAACTTCGAGTTCGTCTCTCTTCCTGAAGGTTCGATGTCTACAAGAGGCGGCGTTTTCATCTCCGCAGATGAGCTTCTCAATGAAACAAAGAAGCGTGCCTTCGATGAAGTTACTGCAAGAAGGCCCGAGCTTGATGAAGCGTCCCGCAGAAAGATTGCAAACGCAGTCGCTGTAGGTGCCGTCAGGTATGATATCATCAAGGTCTCTGCAGAGAAGTCAACTGTTTTTGACTGGAAGGAAGCTCTTGACTTCGAACGCCAGAGTGCACCGTATGTGCAGTACGCTCACGCAAGAGCATGTTCTATTCTGGAAAAAGCCCGTGAAGAAGGCGGATTTAATGAGAACTATGAGTACTCTGACTCGTATGAGATTACTCTTGCAAAGCATCTGGCACACTTCCCGGCGGTTATTGAAAAAGTTGTTACCGAACTGCGCCCGCACCTTCTTGCAACCTACGTCCGTGACCTTGCAGATTTATTCAACTCCTTCTATCGCTTTGACCCGGTACTGAAGGCCGAAGGAAAGGTCCGCGATGCACGTCTCACACTTGTTGATGCATGCAGAAACACACTTTACCAGGCGCTCAATGTCTTAGGCATTGAAGCACTGGAGAGTATGTAAATTTTTTAAACAATTTTTTTTAAATTCAGCAGTTCTGCTTTGAGACGGCCGATGTTAATTAAAAATCTGCAAATCAGATAAGAAAAAAAAGGTTGGAGAATTTATTCCTGATTTTTGTCAATCACACGGACATTGTCTCCGCGGACAGTAATCGGAATCGGAACAATTGAATCGTAGAGTTCAACAGTGATTTCCTCTTTGGTGTGGTCTACGCGCTTGACCACAGCCTTTTCACCCTTGAACGGACCTGCAATGAGTTCGACGATGGTTCCTTCATCAATGCCTGCAACAGCCGGTTTCGGGACCAGGAAGTGTTTGATCTCTTCCATGGACGTCTCGTTTTTCAGAACCACTGTTGCGTGTGCAATCGATTCGACAAGTTCCTCGATACGCGCATGTTCCTCTGGACTTTCCACGAACACATACCCTTTGATGTCTTCCGGCACGATAACAGCTGTTACGACAACATCGGTCATCTCGTTTTCGATGGCTTCGTTGATGTTGTCGGCTACCGTCCGCTCATGCTTCGACGTCGTCTTGATGATGTAGTAGTGGTTTCCGAATTCTGATTCTGTCATTGGCTATAGGGTTAGGGGAGGAGATAGTAGAAGAGCAGATATATCAGGAATCCAATGATACCAATAATGGCAATTCCGAGAGCTGCAACTGCAGAAATCTTCCAGAACTCCTGTTTTGTCGGTCTGCGTGCGAGTTTCAGTACACGAATGTATTTTCTAAAGAATTCCTTGACGCCTCCGCCTTTCTTGGGAGTCTCAGGTTTCTTCGCGGGGGTCTTCTTTCCCTCTTTCTTTGCTGCTTGTTGTATTGTATCTGTCATATAGAATATCCCCGAGAATTATTTCAGGAAATCAATTTCAAATTTGGATTTCTGTACCTGACTGGTACTGGTCTGGGAAACCGTGTTGCTTGCCTGTCCCTTTCCGTAAATCTGCGGAGACTGAACACCGGTTACGATAATCATAGTGCGCATCTTGCCCTGCAT
>DALTWQ010000093.1 GCA_029987025.1 Methanocorpusculum sp.
TTGCATCCAAGTACGGCGTCAACCCGGACGATGTATTCAAAGAGGAAATCGACAAAGGTCAGTTCATCATTGAATACAATGACAAGGACGGAAACCACCAGCACAAGGGAATCAAGATTGATGAACTTGAAGAAGAAGGACTCGGACGCAGACTGAACTGTCAGCGCTGTGAAACCAAGATTCCGCGCCAGGCAGATCTCGCCTGCGGTAACTGGGGAGTATTCGGAGACAAAGCCGGCAAGGCAACCTTCGTTGAAGTCTGTTCCGAAAAAGGTGCAGCACTCTTTGACTCTGCAGTAAATGCAAAGGTCCTCTCTACCTGTGCACCTGACCCGAAAGGTCTTGAAATCAGAGGCAAGATTGAGGGCGTCATGATTAAGATGGGTAAGAAAGCCCAGGCAAAACAGTTCGCAGAACTCGGTGAGGGTTCCGAGAGACTGCAGAAGATCATGAAAATCTCGTCACGCTGTATTGCATGCCGTGCATGTATCGAGAACTGTCCGATCTGCTACTGTGTCGAGTGTTCCACTGCAAAGCCGCACGTCCTTGACCAGAACCAGTGCCCGCCGGACTTCATGTTCCACTTAGTCAGATTCGCACACGTTGCAGATTCCTGTGTCAACTGCGGTCAGTGTCAGGAATTATGTCCGATGGACATCCCGAATGCATTATTTATGCACGCCCAGCAGGTCGAACTCGAAAAGATGTTCGGTCATGTCCCCGGATACTCCATGGAACTTCCGGTTCTCGGATTTGCTGAAGAAGCTGATGAACGTGCCAGACTTGCCGCAACCGGCTCTGACATGATTTATGAGAATGTCTTCGGTGAAGCAAACAAGTAAGCATACGCTTCTGAAACATACTTATCTCACATCTCTTACAGGGAAAAAACATTCCCTGTCTATTTTTTGAACTCCGGTAAGGAGTAAGTTCATATTGTCTCTCATCCCGCGCCGGAGTCGCCGGCATCCTCAACCCCCGCTCCGTGCGGATAACATTTTGAGAATTATTGCATCATGATGCAGAAATTCGCAAAATACAACATACAGCACATAAAACACATAACCCTGCATATTATCGTTATTTCGTCTGTATTGCCCACAATATGCGTTAGATTTAATATTCATCATAGCGAATGAGATATTACAATATTGAGAATTATTGCAACATGCTGCAGAAATTCTCAAAACATACCTTCGAGACACAACCATGAATATCAGACGCGACCGCTACTTACAGGAACTCATTGACCGGATGGGAAACCGGATGATTAAAATCGTAACCGGCCTTCGCAGAGTCGGCAAATCCTACCTTCTGTTTCACATATTCACAGACTATCTGAAAACATCCGGAGTTGATGACGCACACATCATATCTATGGATATGGATAACCTGGAAAACAGCGAATTCAGAAATCCGCTGACACTCCTGTCCTATATCAAAGCAAAAATAACCGATAAGAAGATGCACTACATCCTCTTAGACGAAGTGCAGATGATTGAAAACTTTGAAGAGCTGCTCAACACACTTCTCCACATCGAAAATGCTGACGTATATGTAACCGGAAGCAACTCGAAGTTCCTTTCCAGAGATGTCATCACCGAGTTTCGCGGACGCGGCGACGAGGTGCACCTCTATCCGCTCAGTTTCGCTGAGTTTATGAGCGTCTATCAGGGAAACAGGTATGACGGCTGGAAAGAGTATATGACGTTCGGGGGATTGCCGTTTGTTTTATCCCGCAAAACACCGCAGCAGAAAAGTGAGTATCTTAAGACATTATTTACGGAAACGTATCTGAAAGATATTCTTGCCCGGAATAACTTTCACCGGAACGGAAATCTTGATACGCTGCTGGACATCCTTTCATCATCAGTCGGTTCTCTGACAAATCCTCTTCGTATTGCAAACACATTTAAGACGGTAAGCAAAGAGGATATTTCAGCAAACACTGTCAGTAAATATCTTGCCGCGTTAGAGGACTCGTTTCTGATTACGGGTGTCAAGCGGTATAATATCCGGGGGAGACATTACATCGGTTCTCCTCTGAAGTATTATTTCGAGGATGTCGGCCTCAGGAATGCACGTCTGAACTTCAGGCAGCAGGAGGAAAACTACATTATGGAAAACATCATCTATCTGGAACTTAGAAGAAGAGGGTTTGATGTCGATGTAGGTGTTGTCGAAAAAAGTGTAAGAGATGATAACGGCAAAGTCGTCAGAAAGCAGCTCGAGATTGATTTTGTTGCAAACAAGGGCTATAAGAGATTCTATGTGCAGTCTGCGTTTTCATTCCACGACCCTGATAAAATCGCTCAGGAGGAGGCATCCCTTCTTTCGATTGACGATTCGTTCCAGCGGGTTATCGTGGTCGGAGACAGTTTCGGGACGAAGTACATGAACAATAACGGATTCCTGATTACAGGTCTGCTTGATTTCCTCCTGGATGAAGAGACCGTGAACTGAGGGAAAAATAAGGGTAAACAGAGCCTGCGGATAAAACCGCATTCTACAAAATACAGACCCTGCCTGCAGAAAACGGCGATGGAATGCCGGAACCGGAGAGGAGAATGCCGTTCTCATCTCATCTTTTTTTACGAATACTGAAGGTTAAAAAAAAGTTAGAATTTGGGAAGTTTTCTCTGCGAGTACACAACAAACGCCAGATAGATGGCAATCAGGCACGGAATTGCGTTTAAGATGATTGATGCAACAGGGCTGTTTCCACCTGCGAATGCCGTGAAAAAACCTGTGCATCCATATATAATCAGCATGATGCCCGGAAGGATTCTGGACTCTTTTCGAAGCATTGCAAAAAGACCGATGACAATGTAAAGAATGCCGAGTCCGATAAACATCGAACCTGTCGAGTACATTGCAAGAATGCCGGTCAGTCCGAGAAGGAGGAACATGACAGGCGTAAACCGCATCTTTCCGACAGCGAATAAGAGGATGGCGACGAAGATCATCAGGATTCCGCAGAGATGTTCAATGGTGACGAATGTTTCCAGCGGAAGGACTGTCTCGCCTAAGATGTAGTGCAGTGCATATCCTCCGGTGAGAAGAGCAAAGAGCATGTAGCCGAGGACTGAACCTGATGCTTTGAACTCGGTTGATTCATCAGCAGTGAGGAGTTTTCTGCCCGGCAGGCTGAATCTCTCGGATGCGCAGGCGAGGGCAAAGTAGAGACAGAGAACTGCGAGAATTACATGG
The DNA here is from genome assembly GCA_029987025.1 of Methanocorpusculum sp. GTDB lineage: Archaea > Halobacteriota > Methanomicrobia > Methanomicrobiales > Methanocorpusculaceae > Methanocorpusculum. The sequence goes on from DALTWQ010000093.1 coordinate 3,211, forward strand.
GTTACAATAATAACCGTATTATTGATTCCCTGAAGTTCCACAAAAAGACCTCTTACTAAATAAACTGCCGGAATGAGGAATAAGAGCCACTTAATTTTCTCTTTAGCGGTGAGTGTAACAACAGCAATGAGAACTAAGAATCCGAAAAGGATGAGATACCATGTTTCAGGTGAACTGAAGGCATAGAACAGCTGCATGAATCCCATCATGATAAAGAGAATGGAAATCATATCACGTTTGCGCAGAACAATAAGGAGAGTTGCTATAATAAGTAATCCAATTCCTATAACCAGCATGAGGGAAGTATTCATTTCGATAAATGTGCTGTTCCCGACTTTTGTTAAAATATCCAGAAGAGAAAACGCAACAAGTAAAAAGAATCCTGCTGCGCTCAGGTAGTTGCGTGCTTCGGTCTTTGCAATTTCGTCCATTACAAGACCTCCGGTTCGATGGCAGTGGTTGTCATGGAGTGTATATTGTCACCGGAGAGATATAAAATCGATGGGAAAAAGAATAACTATCCGGCCCTTTTTCTGAGGGTGAGGTTGTTGTGTATATTAGTGTGTATTGAACGGCTAACTTTTCAAACTAAAAATATAGGGGATGAATAGTTACAGCAGAAAACCATGGACGAGGAGGAAATGCAAATCCGCGGCGTCGCAAGTCTTACAGACTGGCTCATGACTCGCGGATACATCCGCCCGCGTCG
>DALTWQ010000016.1 GCA_029987025.1 Methanocorpusculum sp.
ATTGTGTGATGAAAATGAAATTCACTCATGTACTGATAGCAGCTCTTGTTGCATTCTGCTGCATCTTTGCCGCAGGATGCGTACAGTCTGAATCATATCAGACCGTCGGAACTCCGCTGGATTATTCTGACGAAGAGAACTGGCTGTTTCCGTTCGAAAATCCAGTAGAATCAGCAGATGTATTCTATCTGTATCCGACCGTCGCAATGATTTCAACACAGGAAAACGGTATTGCCGAACTTGACGATACCATAAAGAAAAGCGCTAAAGATGTCTTCATGGAGCAGGGAACTGCCTTTGCAGAATACTGCAATGTCTATGCCCCCTACTACCGTCAGATGGCAGGAGATAAGGTCATAGAGATAAATTCGCATGACAACATAACTGAAGCAATGCGCAACTCTGAAAGTAAAACCGATGTGTTTGCAGCACTCGACTACTACTTTACAAACTGCAACAAAGGAGCTGAAAGACCGTTCATCCTCGCAGGACATTCGCAGGGTTCCTGTATGCTTTCCATCGTACTCGATGAATACATGAAAGCACATCCCGAGTACTACAAAAACATGGCAGCAGCCTATTTAATTGGTTTCGGTGTTGAAGAGGAATGGGTCGATGCAAATCCGCACCTGAAATTTGCAGAAGGAGAAACTGACACCGGTGTTATCATCTCCTGGAACACTGAAGCTCCGGGGGCTACAAAAACAAGTTTCGTTGTAGGCGACAACAGTCCGTTAGTCATCAACCCGCTCATCTGGAAGACTGATGAAACCTACGCAGACAAATCCTTAAACAAAGGAAGCATTGTAGAATCATCAGGCGCAGAAGAAATTGAAGACGGCGTGTACCTGTATGGTTCTTATAACATCACATTACAGCCCGGTCTTCATGACGCACAGGTAAACAATGACCGCGGCGTACTTATCTGCACCACTGATAATGCATCAGTTATGCCGTACGAAATCTCCGGAGGCACTCTCGGTGATAAATCCCTTCACGGAGAAGACTATGCAATATACTATGCAAACATCGCTGAGAACGGAAAGAAAAGAATCGACGCATTCCTTGCAGAAAAGAATGCGTAAATAACCACTCCTCTTTTTTATCATCAGTATACAGACATCTCTGCATACCTGAAAAACCGCCATACACGCTATAGCAAAAGCACTATAGCCCGTCGGCCGTGCCGTAATCAGATAAATCCGGGAGCTGCCATTCCGGAAGACGGAGTTTTGCCTGTCTGCACTCTGCAGAATCAGTTTTCAAAAAATAGATATCCCCGTGCTCTGTCTATTTGCTGTCCGACAGAGCAGTTCGGGATTAAGCCAACCGCCCGGAGCACAGATAAATCCGGGCCGGATGCATGATGAAACACAAACTTAAATTAGTCACGAAACGTTTGTTCAGAAATCTATACGTCAGACATAAGACATCCTCAGGTCTTACGCCATGATAGATTATAGGACTCAGCAGAATATAATACTATCCGTCAGAAGGATGAAAAAGAAAAAAGAACGCAGGTAAAAATGGAAGTATGCAGCAGAACACTGCCTGAAAAAAGAATGTCAGAAGATGCTTTTACTCATCTTCTGCCGGCGGAACCTCTTCTGCCGGGTACTTTTTTTCACTCTGAGCAATACGCATCATACGCTCGGCGCGGCGTAAGATGCCGTGCAGGGTGCTTGCTTCGCGGACGGTAAGTTTAGTCCGTCCGAAGACTCTTTTTGCGAGAAGAAGTGTTGCCTCACGCTTTTCAATCGGATGCTCAATCTCGCCTAAGAACTCACCTATGTGGCTGTAGAGGCCTTCCATCTCCTTGCGGCTTGCAAGCATGTAGTCGCCTCTCTGGAGGTGGGCAAGTTCGTAGCAGATAACACCTACTGCGTGGGAGATGTTCATAATCGGATACTCTTCAGCGGTCGGAATAGTGCAGACAATATCACACTGTGCAATCTCTTCGTTGTTTAATCCCCAGTTCTCGCGTCCGAAAAGAATCGACACGCGGCCGTCAACATCCTTGATAATCTCGCGGAGCTCGTTCGGCGCATAGTACGGCATTCTCATGGGATGAGATACTGACTTGGAAAGACCGCCGGTTGTTGCAATCGAAAGGCTGCTTCTCTCAAAGACCTCATCAAGAGATATAATTTCTGCGTTGTGCAGTACATCTTTTGCATGGGATGCACGTGCTTCGGCTTCAACAGTCATCTTCGGCGGATTAATCAGAACAAGATTGTGGTAGCCGAAGTTTTTCATGACACGCGAGGCAAAACCTATGTTTCCCTCGTAGAGCGGTTCAACAAGAACAATATCAATCTGCGGCATTTTATGCCCCTTTGCTCTTCTGCTGCAGATATGCAGAGGCAAGAGTTCTGTGGCGCTCTGCAGTGCTGTCTTTGATTCCGGTGTCTTTGGAAAGTTTTTCGGGCGTTGCGCCTGCAATCTTTTTCAGGTCGTCATAGCCTGCTGCGACATATTTTTTCAGAGAGACGGCAGGAATGCCGGACTCTTTCAGTTCGATGAGTGCTGCAGTTTCACGTGCCGCGGTTATCATCGTTTTTGCTTCCTCCTCGCTTAATCCGCATTTGACAAGAACCGCCGGTTCAGCGGCAGCAAGGCCTTTGATGTCGTTGATGCCTTCAGCATAAACTGCAGTGATAATCTTTGCAGGACTCCGCTTTTTCCTGAAGGAAATCAGAGGAGACATGAACTTTTTCAGATCAGCACGCTTCTTTAACACATCTAAAACCTTCTGTGCATCAGCTTTCAGTGCGGCTGCTTCAGCGGGTGAAATCTGCAGCCGGCTGCAGAGTGCAGCGGTATCTAAGACCGAGATGTCGTATGCTGAATAGATGTGTGCTGCATGCAGGCGGATGATTTTATCATCCGTCATACCCGGCATTTGTGCGAGAATTTCTTTTCCGTTTGCAATGTGTGAACAGACCGGACAGCCGAACTTCCATGGCGGAGCTCCTTTGCGGATTAACTGCACATGGTTTACCCCGTGAATTGCACAGACCTCGTCGGTCTTTACTGCATTGCCCCAGACCGCGGGCGGAAGGCTGGTGTTGAAGGTACACTCAGGATATCCGGTACATCCGATGAACTGACTTGAGCCTGCATGTCTGATGGCAAGCGGTTTCCCGCAGACAGGACAGGGTCCGAGCAGCTGCGTTTCCCGTGTCTTGTCCATAATCTCTGTTCCAATGCCTTCTACGTTCTTTTCCAGGGTATCGAAGGTAGCAGAAAGCATACCGCGTGACTCAGAAAGAACGGCATCCAGCGTCTTGGTGCCGGTTGCAATTTCTGCCATGTGCTCTTCGAGCGTCTTGGTCATCCCGGGTTCGGCTATAGTGGGTGCAAACTCTTCGAGTGCTTCAGTTACGGCACGGCCTATGACCGTCGGCTTTAACGGGTTTCCTTCGATGTACTTTCTGCCCATCAGTTTGCTTATGACATCATGGCGGGTTGATTTCGTACCGAGACCCAACTCCTCCATCTTCTGGATAAGTTTGCTCTGCGAGTAGCGTGCCGGCGGAAGAGTCTCTTTTTCCTCTATGTTCTTGCCGTTGAAGGCGAGTGTTTCTCCGACAGACATCTGCGGCAGAATGTTTTCTTCTGCTTTGCTGTACGGATAAACCGTGCGCCAGCCTGCGGAAAGAATACGTCCTCCGGTACTTGTATACGGCTCTCCTGCGGCTGAGATGTTAACCTTCATGGTTTCCCATTCGGCATCAGCACACAGCGTTGCAAAGAACCTGCGGACAACAAACTCATAGAGCTTCCAGGTGACCGGGTCTTCGATATCCTTCGGAGATGCAGGGCTTGTGGGGTAGACCGGCGGGTGGTCCGTGGTCTCTTTTTTGCCGCGGGTGGGTACGGGCCGCATGTTCGCTTTCACATATGCGGCATCGTCTCTGAATACGCCGCCTGCAAAAAGATTCAGGTGCTCGGTGATTTTCAGACTCTTCGGGTAGGTGGTGTTGTCCGTTCTCGGGTAGGAGATAAATCCGCGCATGTAGAGTTCTTCTGCACGGTTCATGGCGGATGCGGCAGAAATGCCTAAGCGCCCTGCTCCCACGATTAACGCTGTAGTATCAAGCGGAGCGGGTGCTTTGTCAGTCTTGTGTCCGGTGATAATCTCGGTGACTTTTAATGGAGCATTCGTTGCTGCGTATGCGGCCTCTGCTGCTGCTTTGTCGAAGAATTTGCCGTTTGTGTGTCTTGCATCGACCGGGGTGTTTCCCGCTGCTGCGGCGACAGAAAGCACCCAGTACTTTTCCGGCACGAACGCTTCAATCTCACGTTCCTTATCCACAATCATGGCTAAGGTGGGGCTCTGCACACGGCCTGCGGATAAGACTTCACCTGCGCTGCGGTGAGCAGCAATTGTTAAGAACCGGGTTAAGGATGCACCCCAGACTAAATCAATAATCTGGCGTGACTCGCCTGATGCGGCAAGGTTTACATCCAGTTCTTTTGCATCTGCAAGAGAGGATAAAATCTCCTCTTTTGTGACCGCGGAGAATCTTGCACGATAGATAGGAACCGTCTTGTTTACACTGCGGATAAGTTCTACTGCCTCTTTTCCGATGAGTTCTCCTTCCCGGTCAAAATCGGTTGCAATGATGACTTTGTCAGCAATCTTTGCAGCACGTTTTAATGCGGCAACAATTTTTCCTTCCGAGGGATTCTTTACGAGCGGAGCATCAATCAGGCTTCTTGGCGGATGCTCTTTCGAGCGCCAGTTTGCATAGCCTTCGACGAAATCAAGCTCTACAACATGTCCTTTCAGACCCATTACGATGGCGTTGCCGGTTAAGTACTGTACGACGTTTCCGTCACGTTTTGCCTGTACTTTTTCTCCCGGAGCTGCCAGGAATGCAGCAATGCGTTCTGCGACTAAGGTTTTTTCAGCAACTATCAGGTCCACTGTTTAGTCCCCGAGAATTTCAGAAATCATCGCATGAATCTCACGCGGATCTGATTTGCCTTTGGTCTCCTTCATAACCTGTCCGACGATGAAGTTCAAGGCGCCTTTCTTTCCTGCTTTGTGGTCGGCAACCGCCTGCGGGTTCTTTTCAAGGATTGCTTCAACGATGCCGCGGAAGGACTCTCCTTCTTCGCGTGCGAGGCCGTGTGTTTCTACAATCTTTGACGGAGCATCAGCTTTACCTTCCTTGTGGAGGGCGTCAAGCCAGATACGAAGAACCTCGACACCTGCTTTGTCGGTAATCTTCTTGTCGCGGACAAGGGCAATGAGTTCTGCAAACTGTGCAGCGTGTCCTGCAACCTCCGACACGGACATGTCGCGGTAGTTTAATTCTCCGATTAAGACATCTGCGGTCCAGGATGCAGCAACTGCGGCGCCTTCTTTTGCAATTTCTTCATAGAACTCGGCAAGTTTGAGGTCGCCTGTCAGGGTTCTTGCATGGTTTACGGCAATGCCGTACTGCTGCATAAAGCGGTCGCGGCGTGCGTCCGGAAGTTCCGGCAGAGCAATGTCTTTTACCCAGTCTGCAACACGGATAACCGGTAAATCCGGCTCAGGGAAGTAGCGGTAGTCGGTTGCAGTTTCTTTCGAACGTGCGGAAGTTGTCGTACCTTTTCCTTCCTGGAAGTGTCTGGTTTCGCGTGCGATTTCTCCGCCTCTTCTAATCAGATTCTTCTGACGGGTGATTTCGAAGGTAAGTGCCTTTTCCACACCCTTGTAGGAGGAGATGTTCTTGATTTCAACACGTTCATGTCCTTTGATGGAGATGTTTGCATCAACACGGAGGGACCCTTCCTTTTCCGGGTCAAAGACGTCGAGGTACTCGAGGGTTGCTCTCAGTTTGTTTAAGAGTCTGCGTGCCTCTTTCGGAGAGGACAGTTCCGGCTCTGTGACCATTTCGATTAACGGGATACCTGATCTGTTGTAGTCGACAAGAGTGTAGTATCCGCGTTCTTTGTTGCCCATGTGAACAAGACGGCCCGGGTCTTCTTCGACATGGATTCTGGTGAGATTTACAACCTTCGGGTTTCCTGCGTCGTCTTCGATTTCGATGTAACCGCCTAATGCAAGCGGGTCATCACCCATGGTAATCTGGTATGCTTTGACTAAGTCAGGGTAGAAGTAGTTCTTTCTGCAGAACTCTCCTTCCTCGGGGATTCTGCAGTTTAAGGCCTTTGCAACCTTTAATGCGTACTCGACTGCCTTCTTGTTTAAGACCGGCAGTGCGCCCGGAAGACCTAAACAGACCGGACATACGTGAGTGTTGGGTGCATCAGCTCTGAAGTCTGCCGAACAGCTGCAGAAGAGTTTTGTCTTCGTGTTTAACTGACAGTGGACCTCAAGGCCTATGATGACCTGGAAATCTTCTTCGGTCATTTCTGTGCCTCCTCAAATGCAAGAGCTGCATTTAATATGGTCTCTTCATCATACATTCTGCCCATCAGCTGCAGTCCGACAGGAAGTCCGTGAGCGGTTCCGCACGGGACAGAGATTGCCGGAATTCCTGCGATGTTTGCAGGAACGGTTAAGATATCTGCCTGGTACATCTCAAGCGGGTTTGCGGTAAGTTCGCCCAGTTTCGGCGCCACGTTAGGCATGGTGGGTCCTGCAAGCATGTCGCACTCTTTAAGGGCTTGTGCAAAGTCTTTTGCAATCAGCTGGCGTGCGTAGCGTGCCTTTACATAGTATTTGCCGTAGTATCCGGCAGATAAGGCGAAGGTTCCGAGAAGTATTCTTCTTCTGACCTCTGCACCGAATCCTGCGGTTCTGACTTTGGTGTAGGCATCATGCCAGGGCATGTTCATCTCGGGTGCGATTTCACCGTATCTGACGCCGTCGAATCTGTCAAGGTTTGAGGATGCTTCACAGGTGCAGGTGACATAGTATGCTGCAAGAGCGTATTTCATGGAGGGGATGGAAACTTCTTTGATGACAGCTCCTAAGGATTCAAGGCGGGAGATGGCTGCTTTTACTGCTGCTGCGACTTCAGCGTCAACACCTTCTCCGAAGTATTCTTTCGGAACTCCGACGACTTTTCCTTTGATTTCGGGTTTGAGGCTTGCGATATTGTATGGTTTATTAACGGATGTGGAGTCGTGTGCGTCCCCTCCTGCGATTACGGAGAAGAGTTTTGCACAGTCTGATACATTTGAAGCCATGGGACCAATCTGTTCAAAGGAGTTTGCGTAGGCAATAAGTCCGAAACGGCTTACTCTGCCGTAGGACGGTTTTAATCCGACAATGCCGCACCAGGATGACGGACAGCGGATAGAGCCTCCGGTATCTGAACCGAGAGCCATGGAAACAAGACCTCCGGCGACTGCTGCTGCAGATCCTCCGGATGAACCGCCTGCTGCGCGTGTTGTGTCACGCGGATTTAATGCGGGGCCGAATGCTGAGTTTTCGGTTGTTGTTCCCATACCGAACTCATCCATGTTGGTTTTACCAGCAATAACTGCACCTGCATCCTTTAACTTTGCAACAGCTGTTGCATCATAGGGAGGAACATATGCTTTGAGAATCTTTGAAGCGCAGGTTGTTTCAAGGTCTTTTGTCGAGATATTGTCTTTTACGGCGACACGGATGCCGGATAAGATTCCTTTTTCGGTTCCTGCCTTCTGCGGGATTTCTGCAGTGTTCAGAAATGCATTGTATGCGTCTGCCATTTAGACCACCTTCGGCGCTCTGATGTAGCCGTCTTCAGGTTCATGACTGTTTCTGAGCGCATCTGCCTGGGATAAGCACTCCTGCGGCTCGTCTTCGCGGAATACGTTGACAAGTCTTCTTTCAAGGGTGCCTTCTATTTCGAGTGTGTCTAATATGTCGAAGTATTCAAGAATTGCGTTGAATGATTCCGTAAACTTCGGAAGTTCGCTTTCCGGGACGGTGATGTCCGCAAGAGAAGCGATATGTCTTACATCGTCTTCAGTTATCATTGTTTAGTCCGTTAAATCATTACTATATCTTTTCTCACTGTATGATAAACCTGACGGCTGAAGCACGGGTAAATGTATGGGTGATTCTTCAGACTCCCGGACGATTTCTGGAAAAATCCCGGCTTTCAGTCCGCCGGTATGAGCAAAACACATTTTCATCTCCAAAAATCCTTATAGATATAACAGCACACATATAATAAACAAAAATAATAAACAAAAAACGGAACTGAACAGTAATACCGGTAATAAAGATATCATGTCCGATAAAACCCAGGAAAACACCGCGGAACTTCAGGAAGAGAGGGCACGGAAAAGAGCCCTCATACTCATAGGCATACTTGTTGGAATCCTCGTTCTCAGCGCAGCAGTAATTGTGTTAATCTATGTGAACACTACAGTGCCGGTCACCATCATAGCCGATTATCAGAACAGCGGCGGTTCCGGTGTAATCCAGCTTGAAGATGTAACACAGTTCAACGACAGGAACATATACGCCCTGCTGAACGCCGTACTCCAGTCCCGGGAGAGCAGTGTGCCGGGTACGGCTGTCAACGAGGATGCATGCTCGTGTCTGATAGTGTCCCAGAAGATAAACAACAGTACTCTGACTGTTCTCGGGCGGACCTTGGACTATGATGTAACAGATAAACCCGCGTGGGTGTTTTACGTGAATGCGGGCGACCGGCTTCGTTCATTTAATATGGGATATCTTGGAGGCGACCTTTCAATTTCCGGTATCGATATCTTGCCGTCAATGGAGGAAATTGCAGAAACCCAAACAATTCCTGCATTCACCGCCGGCCTCCTCTCGTACATAGTTACCGATGCAGTAAACGAAAAAGGACTCGTCATCGAAACACACTTCAGAAAAGATTCCTCTGATGAATTAACCTGTTACGGAACAAATCCGGCGTCGCAGACTCTTATCTGCAGCGCCCTTCTGCCCCGGTATCTTATCGACCGCTGTGCAGATATCGATGACGTCTTAGATGTGCTGAATCTCATAAACGTCTATACGCCGCACAGCAGTTTAGCGAACCTGCATGTTGCATTCGGTCTGATGGATGCAACAGGCAGATATGGTGTTCTTGAGTTTGTATCAGATACTGTGGTCTGGCATGAAGGACAGCCCGGACATACCAACTTCTGGCTGGACGGAAATGCACAGAATATTACTCAGAGCTGCACCGGTCTTGGAAGATGGAATACTCTTGAAGCTGCCTACTCCTCTGTTGCCGCAGAAAAAGACCCGGAAAAAGCAATGGTTCGTATGCAGGATGCTTTAAAATCCGTCTACACCAGTCAGTTCTTTACAAAGACTGCACCGGATGAGACAACCTATGATGTTGTCTATGACTGTAATCGTGATATCCCGTACATTGCGGCACTGGCATCTGAACTGAATTATACCTTGGGTGTGCCGGTAAATGAATCCGAACTAAAGGCTGTAAAGCGGATTTTTGCTGCAGAAAACTTCTATCCCGGAAAAGAGTGGGACAGCGCGTACCTCAGAAATCCTGCCAACAGAGAAAATATAATAGCCTGCTACAACTTTGTAACGCATTTCTTTGAGGGTGTGCCTGAGGATATTTTAATTGACAAAAAACTGCTGCGCACATCTGTGTTTTCCTACGTGACAGCAAACACGCAGCCGGTTCTTCACGTCAGATTCTTCGAGCATGATGATGTATATACCTTCGGATTTGATGAAGAGGGCTTTGCTCTCAAAGCATCTGTGTAGAATATTCTTACAGAAATATTTTAACTTTTATTTCTCTAATTTTTCAGATCTTTTTTCCAGTAAGCAGCAGATAATTCTACTGAAAAAAGCAGATTAGAGTTCGGGCACACATCTGATGGATACGTGCCCTGCTTCAGCAACTGATGCTGCAAGTGTTGTTGCCGGGTATTTTGCGATGATGCCCGGAATTCCTGCGTTCAGACATTTGCGCACCAGATCAGCAGAAACTTTTCCGGATACAGCAAGAACTGCGGAAGATAGGTCTGCCTTTTTTATGAGCGCAGCTCCGACCGCTTTATCTGCAGCCTGCAGAAGCCCGGTATCATCAGCCTTGAACATCTGACTGCCGGAAATAACCGCCGCAGAAAATCCGCCTTCGCTGATAACCGCCGCAGAGAAAATGCTGTGCAGGGATTCTGTGTCCGGAAATGCCGCAGGTTTTGTCAGGATGGGTAGTTTAGCTGCATCAAGGTAGGATGCGGTGCCGCCGCATCCTGAGATAACAGTTCTTTTCGGCAGAAGAATCTGTTCGGTGTCGCGGGTTAAGACACTGATGTCCGGATCATCAACCATCACCGATTCGACAGCATCTGCAGAAACTATGCCCTCTGTTTTCAGATATCCGTATGCATACTCTTTTTCGCATCCTTTAAGCATGAGAACGGATGAGAGAACTCTTCCGTTTACCGAAAGCGAATAGAGATGTTCGTCAAGCATGAGAGAATGTTATGTAAGTTATAGTATTAAACACTGCACACTAATAGATATACATATGAAGATATCCGGACGAAGCATCTCAAAAGGAGTTGCAGAAGCGCCGCTTCTGTCAACCGATGTGCCTCTCTCGTTTCTGGGGCAGGTAGATCCGAAAACAGGTGTAATAATTGACGCTGCACATCCGCTCCACGGGCAGTCAATCGCGGAAAAGGTCCTTGCGTTTCCGTACGGAAAAGGCTCTACAGTAGGTTCATATGTCATTTATGCGCTGCACAGAAACGGCGCTGCTCCTGCTGCGTTTATTGTAAAACAGTGCGAAACTATTGTGGCCGTAGGTGCTATTATCTCCGGAATTCCTGCGGTAGATAATCTGTCAGGACCGCTGCCGGATGACGGCAGCAGCATTACGGTAAATGGCACAGAAGGTACTGTAACCTACTCATGAACATAGTCTGGCGGTATATTACTGCATCGCGGAACACCTACGCGGCTGTTTTTGCTGCGTGTGAAAAATACGGGTATATCTTAGAACCCGCAGATGCTGACACGCTGTCCGGGGCGGATATTGTCTGCTACAGTTTAAACAGTCTTAACTATGCGGATTATGTCGACGAGATGAAAAGTCTCGATGCAGTCGTAATTGCCGGAGGTCCGCATCCGTCAGCTTGTCCGGATGAGGTCTTGGATGCCGCGGATTATGTTGTTGTCGGCGAAGGCGAACGTGCGCTTCCGGCGCTTCTGGATGCATTAGTCAACGGTAAAAGTCCTGATGGCATTCCGGGGATTGCCTCAAAAGATGGGTATATTCCGGCAGATTATTCAGTGCGGCTCGATGCATTCCCCTGTTTTTCCCGGATGAAAGGATATATTGAGTTGTCCCGCGGATGTCCGTTTAACTGCGGATACTGTCAGACGCCGCGACTTCACGGCTGCCGTATGCGGCATCGAAGCCGCGAGTCTGTTGTTGAGATGGCAAAACGCTATCATGATGCACGGTTTGTAACACCGAATGCGTTTGCCTACGGTTCATTAGATGGAAAACATCCGGACTGTGAAAAACTTGAGCGGCTGTTATCATCACTTCCGGACAATGCAGTGTATCTGGGTACGTTCCCGTCAGAGGTCAGGCCTGAGTTTGTAACTCCGGATACTGCTGAGCTGGTTGTTCAGTACTGTGCGAATAAGAATCTCCATTTCGGAGCACAGTCTGCTTCTGATGCGGTCTTAAAGAAACTTCATCGCGGTCATACGGTTGCTGATGTGTGGAATGCTTTGGACATCTGCCGTGATTTTCATCTGCGTCCGGTTGTCGATGTGATTTTCGGATTTCCGTTTGAGTCGGATGAGGATGAGGATGTAACACTTTCCTTCGTGCGTGATGTGTCACGCTTCGGAAAAGTTCATGTGCATTATCTCTCTCCGCTTCCCGGGACGCCGCTTTGTGGTGCATCTCCTCGTGATGTTCTGCCCGAGGTTGACAGAGAACTTGGATCTCTTGCTCTGCACGGTCATGTGTCCGGATACTGGCATCCGAAGAAGTTCGAATAAGCAATCTGATTTTTCTTTTTTTTCTTTTGAGTGTGTTTGTCCGGAACTGCATCCCATTTTGCTGCTGATTTTAGTGTATTTTTGTATAGCATTATGTGGTTTATATCATGTGTGTTAATTATTTGTTTACTGGAATTGTACATTCATTTTTCGTATGGTTTCTGATTTTGAGCTGGATATGGGGTTATTTTTGATTTTGTCTGCAGGCCTGATGCAGCAGTTCAGTTCTATTGATTGCAGATACTCTGCAGTTCCTGTAAGTGCGGTTCTTCTTCTAAAATAGCAGGGGCTGCGTATTTCCGCAGCGCCTCACATAGAAAATCGTCCGAATACCGGCTATTGCAGTATATTGGCTCTTCTTCCCGTTATTTTGGATTGGCAGGAGCAAAGAAAATCTGAATCTGCTCCTAAAACCTCTACGAGGGGATTCTACGGATTCAGATGTGGAATTTAGGGGCAGGTTATCGAATTTAGGAGCAAAGCCTTTTGGATTTGTCTGTTCTTAATCAGTTATATTGTATTGAACGATTTTTAAGCAGCAAGCATGTCTGAAAGACTGCGTAGTTCGCTCTATGGTGGTGCGTTCTGCAATCTCCTCTGTTAGTTTCTGCCGGGTGGGGCGGCCTTTCGTATTGGCCGGCAGATTGGTTTTCTCCTCTTCTGATTTCTCTGTTGTGTCTGGATTTTTCTGGTTTGCAGTATGTCTGTGGTATGTTCAAATAAGCCAGAATCACGGGTTGTTTGGTAAAAACAGGCAATTATCTCTTTTTATTTTTTGATGGGTGTTTGAATAGATATGATGTTGTTGGGGCGTCTAATCGATCTGTTTCAGCTTGGAATGTTTCTCTCTTCTGTCCAGTTTTGGTCTGCTTGCGTGATTTGAAATTATCTATGTCTGAAGGAATTCCGCTAAGCAATGTCGTCTGCAGCTCTTAAAAAAGACAGCCCTTGTTCTGCCCGAATCATAGCAAATGTTCATGAAACCAGGCTTGAACCCGGGTATTTGCCGCAGAGATGCTGTTGTTCTGTCTGGTTGGAACAAATGCTCGTGAAAGAGATGCTGAAATCCGGGCATAATCTGCTTACGTGCTGAAGTATCTGCGTCGTCTCTGTTTTTTATGCGCTTTGCTTCCCGGATTTTTTGAAATCGGTTTCTGCGGTTCTGGCCAGACTCTCTGATTTTTTTGCTCAGTGCCTCAGATGTCTCTTCGTTTATTTTTTCAACAGAACTCTTCTTCATTATTTTTTCCTTCTCTATTTTCTCATCTGCAGTTTTTCATTCGTGATTTCTACCGGGGGTGATTTTCTCTAAAACCGGTCAAAAAATGACCTTCACAGCGCGATTTTAAAGGCAGATTGGAATTCGTCCAAGGTGTTTGGTCGTTTGAAACAACACAGCGTCTTATTTTTCGTTTATTCGTGTCATCTCATTTTGATCTGCAGCCGGCTTTGACTAGCCTCGTTTCATCCGAATGAAAAATCATCAAAATTATAAAATACTTAATTTGAGCTTGTTTTTTAAAAATAACTCTAATTTTGGGTTATTTCAGACTCCAAAAAACCTCATAATAATTGCGCATAATACATATTATGCGCAATTATTATATTAGATGACGACAAATATAGTAATTACCTATGACAGAAGTGCGGCGAACCTTCAGTTCCTGGATTCCGCGATATGTCAGCAGCCTCCAGACACGGAACTATTCGGCAAATACTGTTGAGGCATACGAGCGTGTGCTGAAACTTTTTGCACGGTACGAAGAGTTCCTCAAAGAAAGAGATGGAGAAGTGCCTGAAACAATCGCTGATTTCGAGGAAAAGACACTTGGCGCGGAAGTTGATGTTTCAGCCTACGAAATCATGGACTTTTTTACCCTGATTCGCAACGAACGTCACTTATCAGCGGCCAGTATTCATCAATATGACTCAGCATTGTCCTCATTTTACCATTATCTTATCGTTCAGGACATTTTAGAAGCGAATCCGATGACTAAAATCGACCGTCCGAAGATAAAAGACCGGGAATTAAAGTATCTCAGGCATCAGCAGGTGATGGATTTCATCACATCTCTTAAAAATCCGCGTGATTCTCTGCTTGTAAGGACTATTTACACCACCGGAATGCGTGTTTCCGAGGTCTGCGGGCTTCAGATTGAGAATATTGATTTTGACGAGAAAACAATCCGTGTTCGCGGAAAAGGCGGCAAAATTCGCGTTGTTTTCTGCGATTTCGAGACGCTCAGACTGCTTCGGCTGCACATAAACGGACGCAAAACAGGCAGCGTTTTCGAAGGAAGGGGCGGCGCTCCGTTATCTCCGAGAACGGTCCAGCATATCTTTAATCTCTATGCTCCGGAGGGCATTACACCTCATAAAATACGTCACAGCTATGCTACTGAACTCTACCGCAGATCTCACAATATACGGGTTGTTCAGGAGAATCTGGGGCATACATCCATCAAAACCACGGAGATTTACGTCCATACAGACCTTACAGAACGCAGATCTACCTATGAAGAGTACTTCCCTCTTGCAAATGGAGAGTCATAGTACTGTCGAGAAAAGTATTATATGAGTTAGAAATAAACCATATAATGCTATATGTAAAATTCGGTTAAAAATCCATGACAGATGAATATCAGAATACAGAACATACTGCTGACGAAGAAGAACAGCGTATTGAAAATCCGGTAACGGAAACTGCAGCTGAAACAGAATCATCCGCTGCAGTATCTGCAGAGATTCCGGAAGAATCAGCCGCAGAGAAAACAGAATCTTTTGAAACTGCAGTTCCGGAAACATCTGAAGAGCCGGCAGCAGATACTGCTGAATCTGCAGGTCAGGCACCGGAAACCGCTGCAGAACAGACATCTGATTCTCCTGCAGAACCGGGGGAGAGAGATGATTATTTCACTGAAGAGCCGCCGAAACTGAAGTACTATGATGAGGCGGAACGTCAGGAAGAGATCAACAAATACAAGAAGTTCAAGAAAGTAGACGGCGAAACCTACCGCAAAGTAAATGTATTCTTACGGAAACGTACCTACATTACTGCACGTGAATGGGCACTTGCACGTCTCTGTGCTGACTTTAAGACTCCCTACGGCTCTGAAATGACCTTCATCGGAGAACATCTGCCGGAACTTTGTCCATTTATGCAGGAGCCGTACTCGCCCCAGGCGGTAAATCAGGCACGTGTATCCTTCAAAAGAAAGGTCAGAAAGTCCGCAGCAACCTTCCTCTACGGCGCTATGTGCGGATTTTTCACTCCTGAAGAGCTGGATGATATTCTCTTCGAAGCAAACGAAGTATCAAAGTTCTTCCTTGAAATTGAGGGAACCACTCTTGAACTCGATGATGAAATCGATATCGAGGATAAAATCTCGCGGATTATGAAAAACCTCGGAAGTTCTGCACGCACCATGCTTAAGAACAGACTTGAGACTGGTTCCGCAGACGACGAAGATGATGATGAAGAAGACGTTATTGAAGTTCCTGTGGAAGAAAATGCGGAAAAGCGTGTATCTGATACCGTATCTCCGGATACGCCCTGATGTAATCCCCACTCATTAACCATAACTTTTTTTGTTCTGAACTGCTGATATACTATACAGTATACTATGGCGTTTGCAAAACTCGAAAAGAAGTTCTTCGGCACAAATGGGGCGCGCGGAGTCACCGGAAAGGACATGAATCCGTCCTTTGCCCTTGGAATTGCAGAAGCATACGGAACACTGCTCGGTCCCGGAAAAACTGTCGGCGTCGGTATGGATACCAGAACATCCGGTCCCGCACTCGATGCAGCAGTAAAAGCAGGACTTACCGCCTGCGGCTGTAATGTAATAGATTTCGGCATCCTTCCGACACCGGCTCTTCAGTATGTTATTCTATCAAAGAAACTCGACGGCGGAGTAATGATTACTGCGTCCCACAACCCGCCGGAGTACAACGGCATTAAAATTATCGAAGCAGACGGAACCGAGATGGGTGATGAACGCACTATTCAGATAGAGCAGATTTACTTAAACGGTCAGCAGAAGACAGCAGACTGGGACAAATTAGGCTCTGCTTCCGACGACTTTGAAGCATACAAACTCTATATCAATGCTATTGTATCAGGATTTCCGGAAAACATCGGCAAAGGAATGACTGTTGCAATTGATCCCGGATGCGGCGCCGCATGTAAAACAGCTCCTGAAATCTTCAAGCGCCTCGGCTGTAATGTTGTGGTAATCAACCCTGAGTTTGACGGACACTTCCCCGGACGCCTTCCGGAGCCTTCAGAGGAAGGGCTGAAGAACTTATCAGCCGCTGTGGTAAAGTCAGGAGCAGTATTCGGTATTGCCCATGACGGAGATGCAGACCGTGCTGTTTTCGTTGATGAGACGGGTAAGTTCATGGACGGAAACATTACTCTTGCCCTTCTTGCTTCCTATTATGCAGAGCAGCAGCCCGGAGGAGAAATTGTAACGCCGGTCAGTTCATCAGGAATTATCGAGGCCGCAGGAAAAGAGTATGGATGTACTACACTTTACACAGTAGTCGGAAGTCCGTATGTGGCACGTACCATGCGTGAAGAACTTAATCAGGGAAGAAATGTCATTGTTGGCGGAGAAGGCAACGGCGGTGTAATTTATCCGAAGCATCAGTTCTGCCGCGACGGAGGTATGTCAGGCGCAGTTCTTTTAGCCCTTCTTGCGGCGCGGAAAGTTCCGTTATCCGCACTTATCGCGAAACTTCCGAAGTACACCATGTATCAGGAAAAACGCACAACACCGAAAGCAAAAGAGATTACGGCTCACATGAAGGAATTTTTCAAAGACCTTCCGATGGATACCAGAGACGGTATCCGCATCACAAAAGGCGGAGCATGGGCATTAATCCGTCCGTCAGGTACCGAGCCGCTTATCCGCGTCTATGCCGAGTCGCAGGATGCAGCAGAAGCAAAAGAACTGCTGGATGTAATCTTAAACGAAATCAAGCCTTTCCTTGCCTGATTCCGTTCATAAAATATACTATTTTTTCGGGAATGAAATCCCTGTTCTGTTCAGTTACTGTAATGAGGATGATATCATCGCGTTTCCGTACAGTATCTAAGAATGGGGTGCTTTTGTTCCGGATTACGCCGAGCACCGGTGTTTTTCCGTCAAGTGTTTCAAAGACTGCTTTCTGAAACTCCGCAGCAGACGACTCCATGTAGCCTAACTCATCCATTAAGATAAGTTCCGCCGGGCGTTTCAGAAATAACGGCCCGAAGGCATTGAATATCTCCGGGAATACGGTTTTTCCTGCAGTACTCCGGTGAGCTGCGATGTATCCTTCTTCCGGTGTTTTTTCTGCGGGATAGAGCATCACATCAGACGAGCCGTCTGCCTTATAATTAGAGCCTTTTGTTCTGAATCCGCCAGGTGTGATGCAAAGCATATCCACTGCTTTTTCGATAGCGGTACTTTTTCCTATCTGTACCTCGCCGGTGAGAAAGATATGCTTTTTCATAATTGTGAATTATACTATGTACGGCTTACTGAATCAGTGTTTCGGATATACACGTTAACTCTTATATTATCTCAATGCGTATATGTATTATATATGGCTGATATTGTCGCAACAATCGTTTTAATTGCACTTGCAGTAGTTGCCTGTATTGTGCTCTTTTTCATTCTGAAAAACGGAATAAAACTTCTGATAAATGCAGTGGCAGGAGTTATTATTCTGCTGATATTGACGTTCTTTAATATCTTCCCGGCGCTTGGAGACATTACGGTTGCAAAAGTAATTGTCTGTGCTTTAGGCGGAATAATAGGAGTAATTCTTCTGGTTGTGCTTTCATTCTTCGGCATCACCATTTAACATTCTTTTTTCCCTTCACTCCAAGTAAGAAGCTATTTATATTTTATCTGCCTTTTATTATATTACAGATGTAATTTCTGTAAGGTGAATTTCATGAAAAAAACCATTATTGCAATTGCAGTCCTTCTGTTTGCAGCAGTCCTTTTCACCGGATCTGCAGCAGCAGATACAGATGGAATGATAGGTGGGGAATCTGGAACAATCCACGTTCACACCAATGTTCCGGGAGCAAAAGTTGCTTTCTATCTGATTAACATTGAAGAGACCGGTCAGCCGATGGATATCCAGTACGCAGATGCAAACGGAGATGTCTATTTCAAGGTTTACACCACTGCAACCCCGCCGAAGTACGTTCTTGTAACCGCACCGGGATACATCCAGGACATCACTTCCCAGGCATCTATTACTGCCCCGGGACCGGGAGAAACTGTAACCTACGATATCCCGCTTAAACCAATCAGCCCGACCCCGCTTCCGCCGACATCCAAGTCCCCTGCACCGGTCTTTGCCGTTATTGCAGCACTCGGATTAGCAGGAGCAGTTGCTGTACTGCGCCGGAACTAATTCCGGACTAACTTTTTTTATTTTAAACGTGTTTTGTGAATTTATGCGCGGCCGTATCTATCTGTGATTCGAAACAATCTGCCCCTGTTTTTCGGTGATGTTTCATATTTGACAAAAACTTGACTGTTTTGTCACAAATAGTTTGGTTTGTGGGTCGCACTGTTCTTCAAAGATTTTTATTCTGCAGTTCTGTCGTGTTTTTGTCACCATATTGACAGAACAATGTTTAAATATTGATGTGTGTCTGTTTTTGAGATGTTTTATCTGATTTATTCGAAATCCGATATGTTTATTATCTGAAAATCAACACATTGTTTTGTCTAATTTGTATTTTTGGAGCCGATTTCTATGGGAAGATATGGATACCGTAAGGTCTTGAAAAAACCGGAATGGAAAGCAGCATGGATACTGTCAGTATTTTTTCTGATTCTGCTTCTGTGTTTTGTACCGGTTGCTGTTTCGGCTATTGAATCTCCATATTATATTCATACTGCAGAAAATCTGTCTGAGTTTGCTGAGCTGGTAAACAGCGGGGATAACTGTTCCGGAGTTACAGTAATTCTTGATTCAGATATCGATCTCGGCAGCTGTGCCTCATGGGTTCCGATTGGAAACAAATCCTCCCGCTCATTTGACGGCAATTTTGACGGAGGACACCATACCATATCCAACCTTACCATAACTGATTACTCATTTAATTACTGCGGGTTGTTCGGATATCTCAACGGCGGTTCCATAACGAATCTTACGCTCGTAAATCTTTCAGTCTCATCCGTAAAAAGTTATGTGGGTGGACTTGTCGGGTGTGTTGAGTCATCCGGGGCAATTATAAACTGCAGTGTCTGTGCCGGAACTGTTTCCAGCAGCGGTCAGTCAGACATAGGCGGTATCGCCGGTCTGCTTTCAGGAACCATGGAGTACTGCTGCTCTGCGATAAATGTTTCCGGCAGTGGTACGTGTCTTGGAAATGTCGGAGGGCTTGCTGGGGAAATTAAACGGAACTCTGTTTCCAGTATCAGAAACAGTTATTTTGCGGGGTGTACGGTTACCAGTATCTCATCGGATGTGGGGGGTATTGCCGGACTTGCCGGACAGGATTCTGTTGTTACCCTGCAGAATTGTTATACAGCAGGTGCTGTAACCGGTCTATCTCCAACAAAGAGTTTTATCGGGAAAGTACGGGGAACAGTATCTGTTTCCGGCAGCTTTGAACTTGTCAAAGACAAGCCGTATGTGAAGCATTTCTCAGACTGGGGCGTTAATGCCACTATATCCGGAGATGCTGTCTGGAACAACTTCACGCAGTTTGAAGAGTGTGGTTTTTCCTCGTCGGTATGGAAGATTGACTCATCACTACCAGCCTATATGCTGCCGGTCTTTGTCTGGCAGGATTCTGACCGGCTGAGTTTCCTTAATGCCTCGTATCTCCATGCGGTTCACACTGAAGTTACTGATGCAGCTGTAAATGCGACCTGTACATCATCCGGTTTAACCGCCGGTTCGCACTGTACTGTATGCAATCTAACACTTATTCCTCAGACAGTAATTCCTGCACTACAGCATAATGAAGTTATCGACCCTGCAGTTTCTCCTACGTATTCCAGCCCGGGTCTTACCGAAGGACTGCACTGCTCACGCTGCGGAGAAGTTATTGCTGCACAGCAGTTTATTCCTGTTCTTGAACGTACTCGTTCATCTCAGAGCGGAAGTTCTGTTCTCCTTCCGTCAGTCTATGAAGCCGAAGTGATTAATCCGGCCGACTCCGAAGAGGCTGTTTCTGTTGAGGAACCATATCTTATGCCTGATATTCTTGAAACTGCCGCAGAAAAGAGGCAGGCCGTGGCATCTTTTGTCCCGCTCGCCGGCTTAATTTCCGGATTATGTGCAGCATACTGTCTGTATCGAAGGCGGATTTAATGGATATTTTCCGTGCCGCTTTATTGCCGGCACTGCTTTTACCTCGTTTCGTCCGGAGGGGTTGCCTGCTTCGTACCCCCATAAATTAAGTAGTCATACATTCAATATATTACACATAAAACTATGGACCGTGACTACCAGCCTGTCAACCTCAAAGATGTCTTAATCGAAATGAAAGACATCTCCGAACTTGCCGTTGATTTGGCGTATTCCGCAGTGCTTTACGAAAGCAACGCAATCGCAGAAGAAGTAATCGATCTCGAAGAACGTATGAACGATCTTGTCTATCAGGCAAGAACAGCCAGCATGATGAGCGTACGCCGTTTCGATGAGACAGAGCCCATGAGCGGTCTTCTGCAGCTTGCAGAAGCCTCTGAACGCATCTCAAACCATGCAGCAGATATTGCAAAAAATATCATGCGCCATGTCTCCTTCCCGGCGAACTTAAGAAAAGCTCTGCCGGACGCAGAAGAAACTACACACCGGGCAACTGTTGCAGCAGGCTCCGCACTTGACGGAGCACGCTTAGGAGACATCAAACTCCAGTCAGCAACTGGTATCCGTGTAATTCTCATCAGAAGAATCCAGCAGAGAATCTATGATCCGGACAAACACACCGTGCTTCGCGCCGGCGACGTTCTTGTCGGCCGCGGACCTGACTACGGTCTCCCGGAGTTCTGTGCATTAGCCGGAGCTGAAGTCCCTGCTGACGGAACACCTGCAAGCGGCGCAATTACCGATTTGGACCGGGCGGCAAAACTGATGATTGAGATGAAAAACATCAGTGAACTTTCCGTCGGTCTTGCATACACTGCTCTTCTGCACGAAAATCTCGATCTTGCAAACGAAGTTGCAGCACTCGAAGAGGAACTCGACGAGATGCGCTTAAAACTCGACTTATGGACACTTGAAGCAGCAAAACGCACCGAAGACGTCAGCAGTCTTCGCGGTATGCTGTACATGTCCTCCTTTGCAGAATCAATTTCTGATGC
>DALTWQ010000017.1 GCA_029987025.1 Methanocorpusculum sp.
CATGGAAGCCTGATTTCGCAATCGTCGTTTCCCCGAACGGAGTTCTCGAAGGACCTGTCGGTGCACGCGAAGCACTCAAAGCAGCAGGCATCCCGGTTATCGTTATCACTGACGATGTAACCAACAAGAAAGAGGGATGGGAAGCACTCAAAGCATCCGGTTTCGGATACGTTATCATGAAGGCAGATGCAATGATTGGTGCACGCCGTGAATTCCTCGACCCGGTTGAGATGGCAGACTACAACGGAAACCTCGTTAAAGTCCTTGCACTTACCGGTGCATTCCGCTTACTCCAGACTGAACTTGACAAAGTCATCGACCAGGTCAAGGCAGGAAAGGCAGGAGAAGCACTCGAACTCCCGAAGCTTGTCGTTACCTCTGACAAAGCAGTTAAGGACAACTTCACCAACCCGTACGCACTTGCAAAGGCACGTGCAGCATACGAACTCGCACAGTCTGTTGCAGGCATCAACGTTAAGGGATGCTTCATGACCAAAGAGTGGGTTGACTACATCCCAATCGTTGCATCTGCACACGAAGTTATGCGCGCAGCAGCAAAACTCTGTGACGAAGCACGTGAACTTGAGAAAGCAGGCGACGGAATCATCCGCAAGCCGCACAAGAAGACCGGAGAAATCGTCTCCAAGGTCGCACTTATCAGCAAGCCGGAGTAATCCTGCTTTTCTGATACCATTTTCTTTTTGGACTTTAAACGGGGGTGCATCAGGCACCCTTGTTTAGAGAATGATTATCTCTGTTTTGAAAAAATATTGATTCTGTATCTCTTTTGAAAATCGAACTTTAATTACAGAACAACAGACGGCCCTGATATTCTTGTAATTTTATAATCGACAGTAATGATTGAAAAAAAGTGATTGATTAATTGATTTTATGCCGCAGGCACAAAGAAGTTAACAATGCTAATCATCAGATTCGGATCGAACGGAATGTAGAGCAGGAAGAATGCTAATGCAATGACAATCAGAAACACCAGCGGATTCCAGCGGAGAATCTTTTTACCGTCGAGAGGGCCCACCGGAAGCATGTTGAAGAAGGCAAGCATCGCATTTACCAGCCATCCGGAATATCCGAGATAGAACAGGAATCCTGCAGCGGTGAAGGAAAATGCAATTCCGTTTGTAAGGATTTCTCCACCACCAAGAACAATACCGATAATCATCAGTGCTGCAAAGACCACAAGAAGAACAATATTCGTAAGCGGACCCACAACAGAGATGATACCGCTTTCTTTCTTTGTCATCTGGCGGCCTGCAGTATTAATCATCGTTGCACCAGGCGCTGCAAAGACAATACCTAACAGAACCGCGACACAGACTGAGATAACCAGCATCGGATTGCTCTTGCGGAACTCTGCCCAGTAACCGTATTTGATGGCAGTAAACTTGTGGGCCATCTCATGCAGGATAAAGGAAAGCCCCACAATAATTACAGACGAAACAAAGGCGATTAAAAGCATCTGCCCGTTGATGCCTTGGAAGTTTCCGCCGACAGCCTGGCTGATTAATGATACCAGTCCGCCGCGGGAGAATAATGCAACCGTAAATGCGATTGCAAGGGCTATCCATGCAATTAAGAGGTCTTTCTTTTCAAACGGAGATATTTTCTTTAAGATGCTCATTCCATACCACATCCCACATTAACACATTCTTCAAGTGTCCCAAGCCGCGGAATTGCTTTGCACATACCAGGGAGGTAGGTAAACGCCTTGCCGGAGTTTGTCATAACCGTCTGCCCTTCAAAGAGAGGAGAGACTATCATACAGGTATCTGGCACAATACGTGCTCCGGATGCTGCAATTCTCCGGTAAAGGTCTTCGTTTCCTTTTGAAAGTTCTGCTGCTGCAAAGACATAGAACGGAAGTTTTACTTTCCGTCCGTCAAGAAGGTCTGCAAGTTCTGCAAGTTCCTCCGCGGAAAGATGCGGACAGCCTACGGCAACTGTATCCGGCTCTAAATCGCTGAAGAGTTCTTTAATCTCCTCGTTTTCGATGACAACTGCCTCACGCTCGTCTTCAGCAAAGTGTTTCTTGAAGAACGGGAAACGTGCTTCCGGTGTAATCTCTTCGACATGGAATAAAGAGACAGCGCCAGATGCGGCCATCGCTGCCCCAAGACTTTTCAGCATGGAACTCTTCGGACGGATGCCTTTAAAGAGCGGAATCTTATCTCCGGAGATGGCGCCGGCAATAATTCCGAGCGCACCGTACTCGGCAGGAGTCCATGTTTTTGTATCGTCTGGATTTGACAGAGTAAATTCAACCTGCGGCAGACGGTTCTGCACAATGTGCATGCCGTATTCCGGGGTTTTTCCGGTAAGTGCTGCTGCAAGTGCTGATGGACCGCCCTCGCGGTTTGTCCGTGCACCGAGAACAGAGTTTGCATATACAACCGCGGAAGACTCAGACCAGGCAAGGTGATCTCCGCGTTCAATTATGGAGTAATAATAAGGAGTACAGGTACAGGTCGGGCGGATACCAAGCCGTGTATATGCGGCATTTACCTCGAGTTGTTTTGCGGCAAAGTCACGCGGGATTCCTAAATCTTCCCATCCGTCGCGGGGCATTCCAATAGGATTTAGATAAGCCGGAACAACTGCTTTTCCTGAAAGCGAGTTCAGCCACTCAAGACCGGCATCTCCGACTGTTTTGTAGGACGCACCGGAAACCTGTACGCTTTTTACCTCGATGAGTTTCTCGGCATTGTATATTTTTCCGAGAGAGACGAGGATTTCCATCATCTTCTGTTTTGTTTCACCTGATTCTCCGTTTAAGAGAGCCTGGTCGTATGAATCTAACTGCATAATTACTCCTTTTACTCCTGTTGCTTATTTTATATTCCAGTCTGCACGGATAAATTCATCTTCTCTTCCGAGAGGAATTGTTGCATCCACGCCGGCTTTTACATTCAATCCGTCACCGATTCTGCACGGGTCAATAGTTGAACCGTGGACTCCGGTGTAGATAACGGTGTCTAAATCTGCTCTTACACGCGCTGCTATTGCGTACTCTACATCTGACGGGTCATAGATGTTGATATCCGTATCAACAATTACGACATGCTTCAGTGATTTATGTGCCGCAAACGCGGCATCAATGGCTTTTTTCCCGTCGTCATCTGCATGTTTTCTGATGCTGATTACCGCATGGAAGTATCCTGCCCCGCCTTTTGTAAGGAAAACATCAGCGATGTCAACAACTTTTCCGACTTCGGCAAAGAGTTTCGGTTCATAAGGCGCACCCATGAACATCTTGTGTTCCGTACCTGACGGCAGGAGAGCGTGATAGATGAAATCTTTTTTGAGGCACATGCCGTCTAAGGCGATGACCGGCTGCTGACGCACTGAGTCGTATGTTCCGCTGATGTCAACGAACGGACCTTCTGCTGCTTTTTCCGCGGTGATTCTTCCGTAAAGAACAATCTCTGCGTCAGGAACCTGTATCCCGTTCGGACATCTGAAAAGCGGCAGAGGTTTCCCCAAAATTTCTGCGGCATACGGCATCTCGCAGCCTTCCGGAACACGGGTACATGAGGCAAAAAGAACGGCCGGATTTACACCAATTACGATTGCAACAGGGAGTTCTTTTCCATCAGCAAGGGCTTTTCTGTAGAGAATATCTGTGTGGCGTCCTTCAACAAGACGGGCTGCAAGATGATTTTTGTCTAAGACAAGCATCCGGTGAACAGATGCGTTGGTAACCCCGCCGTACGCGGAAAAGACAATGCCTGATGTTATGTAGCGTCCGGCATCCTTCGGGAAATGTTTCAGAACAGGAATCTTTGACAAATCTGCCGGCTCGAAGGAAAGATTTCCGCCGTCGGTAACTTTTCCGGAAAACGTACATGCTGAAAGCCGTTTGAGCATCTCTGCATCAGGCATCCCGAGAGCAAGAGAGAGTGTCTTGCGGGATGTTACCGTGTTCATTACCGCACGATGCCCTTCGAGATTTTCGAAAATCAGCATCCTGTCTGTTTTTGCGGCAAGCTGTGCTGCTTCCATATCTGAAGAAACAAAGCGGGTAATTACTTCCGCTTCCCCTGCTTCTTTCATTTTCTCAATGAAAACACGTAAGCTATCCATCTTATTCACCCCATCTCTTTGCGAGGCTGTGTTCAATTCCGCAGTGGTCGAGAATACGGGCCGCCATCACATCTGCTAACTCCTCGATGGTCTTCGGGTGTGTGTAAAGCGGCGGGGATGCCGGCATGATTATGGCGCCTGCATCATTTGCCTTGAGCATGTTTGTCAGATGAATTCTGCTGTAGGGCGTTTCCCGGGGAACGAGAATGAGTGTTCTTCTCTCTTTTAAGGCAACGTCTGCAGCGCGCACTATGAGGGTATCTGCATATCCGTTTGCAACTGCAGATAATGTCTTCATACTGCACGGCACAATGACCATTGCATCATAGAGAAAAGAACCGCTCGCTATCTGTGCATCGAGTTTTTCGTTTGCTTCGTAGATAAACGGATAACCGTCTAAGGATATGCCTTCGACCGCTGCAACCTGACGTGCCGCGTCTGATATGATTACATAGACTTCCGCTTTTCCGCGTAATGCTTCAAACAGACGCTTCGCATAAAGAATGCCTGATGCTCCGGTAACTGCCGCTACGATTCGTTTCATCTCTTATTATATATTGGATGTGATGCTTTATGTTGTTTTGGCATGAATTATGTTTTAAAAACAGACTTTTCAAAAGGACTGCACTACTCTCCGCGTTTGGCCAGCCCCTCGCGTTCCGCATAGAGATACTCCTGTGCGTATCCTGCGTATCTTCCGAACCTTTCCCGTGCAAATCCTGCGGCCTTTTCATAAGGAAGTTTCTTCTCACACCCACTCCCGAAGTACTGCGTCCGCAGAATACGCTCTATCCAGACGTCAACCGGGACAGCTTCATAAAATCCGAATCCGAAGAGAAGAACACAGTCGGCAACTTTCGGACCGACACCGGGGAACTTCATCAGTTCAGCTTTTGCAGTTTCGTACGGCATCGATGAAATCTGCTTATCCCATTCCTGATTTTCTGAGACATAGCAGGATGCCGCGTGAATAAATGAGTCGCGGTACCCTGTCTTGCAGCAGCGTATTTCATCCGGTGTACTTTCCCGTAAATCATCCGCAGAAGGAAACGTACAGATGCCGCATCCGGTATCTTTCCCGTACTTTTCTGAGAGCAGTTCTATCCGTTTTGATATCATCGGAATGTTTGAACACGAGGCACAGATGTAGGATATCAGACACTCGAAAGGAGGCTGACGGCAGATACGAAGACCTCTGCACGATAACACTGCGTTGTGAATCAGTGAATCGGTATCAATCGAAGAAAGAATTTCATCGAGGTCAAGGTCAAGTGCAAAGTAGTGCACCAGTTCATCCTCGCTGCATCCTTCGTAGAAAAGAGTACCATCTTTCTGCCGGACTTTCCAGAGTGAGTCATAGACAGGAGCAGACCAGATGTCTCCGTCTTTTTTCCATCGGAAAGCCTGCCCGCACGAGACGGTAAGAGACAGATTAAATGGCCCCTCAAATGAAAATCGTTTCATTGAAAAAAAGAAATTATTCTTTGAGCATCAGAATGCCCAGAATGACTGCTCCAAGACCGATGAGCGCAAGAACAATGCCGAATCCGCCTAAGAAGAATGCGATAAACTGCGGAAGGAAGAAGTAGATTCCAAGTCCGCCGGCGATTAAGAGTATGATACCAACAATTAAGGTGATAAGTCCTGTTTTGTCCATGACTGTTTATTTGCGGCTGATGAGATATATCTTTTATCATCCGGGAAATGAAGCCGCTTTAAAAAAAGGAGATTGTGTTATTTTATCTCGTGCATTACCATGCCTGACAGAAGCTTCGGCTCAAACCAGGTTGACTTAGGCGGCATAATTAATCCCGCATCAGCGACGTCAATAACACCCTGAGCTGTTACCGGCTGCATGATAAATGCTGCTGCAAATTCTCCATTATCAACCTGCTTTGTGACCTCTTCCAGCGGCACAATCCCGCCCACGAAAGAGATTCTCGGATCTCCTCTCGGGTCTAAAATTGCAAGCATGTCATCCAAGACAAGATTCTGCAGAACGGAAACATCCAGCCGCTCGATAGCATCAGCACCTGCATCGACTTTGCGGGTCAGTTCATACCACTGGCTTTCGAGATAGAGGTGCATTACGTGCATATCTGGAGATGTCTCACGTGCCGGTACAGCATTCTTCTTAATATCCACTTTCTTAACCGGCGTTACCGTAAACCGGAGTGCTAAATCATTTAAGAACATATCCGCGTTGAGACCTGCAAGGTCGCGGATTAAGCGGTGGTAGCCGTAGATTCTGACCGAGTCGTGCGCAAATAAAACCGCCATGAACTTTTCTGCGTCAGGGGTTAAGCGGTTTTCAGATCTGCGGCGCTCACAGACGTTTGCCGAGGATTTCGCACGGTGATGACCGTCGGCGATGTAGAGATTCGGAATTGCGGCAAATGTCTCAGTGATTTTTTTCATCTCTGCAGCATCGTCGATGCGGAAAATCTGATGGAAGTTTCCGTTCTTTGCTGTGTACTCTCCAAATGGCTGCTTATCCGCGATTAATGATAAGAGCATCTTCTCAACCGATGCTTCATCTTTGTAGAGCAGGAAGACCTGACCGGTGTGGCAGGATACCGCATCGATGTGACGTGTTCTGTCTTCTTCTTTGTCGTAGCGGGTCAGTTCATGTTTTTTGATGACATTGCTGTTGTATTCGGCAACAGATACGCAGGAGACAAGGCCTGTAAAGACCTCTTTTCCCATCGTAATCCGGTAGATGTAGTATGCGGGCTTTGTATCGCTTTCAAGAAGACCGTCTGCCTTGAATTTTGCAAACATCTCTTTGGCGCGCGCATAGATTTTATCATCGTGCGGGTCAAGGTCTATGAGTTCTGCATCAGTTCTGATTACAGAAAGAAGAGATTTCGGATTTTCAGCAATCTCTTTTGCGGCGTCTTCGCGCTCGATTACGTCATACGGGACGGAGGGCACGACAGAGAATGATTCTGCTGTCGGGTGCAGTCCCGGAAAAGGATATACGGTTACCATTATGCTATATTGTTTGGCGTCCAATACTAAAATAGAATGTCAGTGGTTAACGGCCCCGGAGGAACTCGTGCAGGGTGCACTATACGAAAAGCAACCCTCGAGGATATTCCGGAAATCTACCGGATTGAACTTCTCTGTTTCCCGGACCCGTGGGAATATAAGGCGCTCTTTGAGATGATGGCAGTGTTTCTGACCTCATTTTACATCGCAGAAGCTGACGGGCGCATGGTTGGTTTTTCAGCCGGAGCTGTTGAAGAGACCGGAGATGAGAAATACGGTCACGTCTGTAACCTTGCAGTATCTCCGGATATGCAGGGTTTGGGTATCGGAAGACTTCTCTTGCGAAAACTTGAGCGCGACTTTTTTGTCGAAGGGTGTACCGCGTGCAGTCTTGAGGTGAGAAAGAGCAACACAAAAGCGCACGGATTCTATGAAAGAATCGGCTATGAAGATGTGATTGTGTTCGGTGAATACTACAAGGACGGAGAAGATGCCGTCGTTATGATGCGCTGGTTCTGAATTTTAAAAATAGTTATTTTGATAACAGATGATTTGCAGTTCTGATTAAAAGACACTCTCCCGTTGAGAGTTCATAGATAGTGTCTGCTTTCTTATCATATTTTGCATCAGCCCGCCAGAATTTACAGTCGTTTCCGGCGCAGCGTTCCTTCATAATCGGACAAAAGTTTCCCATGCTGACATATAGGATACCCTGTCATAAATAGCCATCGGAATTTAAATGGAAATAATCCCGTGAAAAATGGTATTTGGGGGTGTTCAGACAGGATTTATTCCTGCTTTTCTTCTGCAGGTGCTGCCGGTGCGAAGATTTCCTCTAAGGATTTTGCGCCGTATGCAGTAACCTTTGCGTTAACCTGAACAAAGTCCGGTGCGATTTCAGAACCGCGCTGGGTCTTTCTTCTTCTCTCTCCCTCTTTCTTCGGGTGGAAGCCGAGACCTTTGGTGATAAGAAGACCGCGCTTTCCGTTTCCGGGGAGATCTGCTCTTGCCGGAATTCCGGTCTTGTCAGAGCCGCCGGTGATGGTAATCTTGTAGCCTGCAAGGCCGAAGACGTTTGCATCAATCTCAGTTCCGATAGTCTTTCCAATCAGTGCAGATGCTGCTGCATCTTTTGCATCAATGTTGTATGCCTTTCCGGTTTTCGGGTCGGAAAGGACGAGTTTTAAGTCTGCCATGATATTTATAACTCCTCGATATCTATCTTGATTCAGAAGTAACTATATTATTTAGTTTCTTCCTATTAATACTACTTGCCCCAGAAGGGTTCTGTCTTACGATGAATCGCCGTGTATTCATCGAGCGCTTCAACCGTTCCTGCGTTCAAAGATTTCAGCATTTCCGTCTCAAGAATCTTTACATGACGCTCGGGAATTGCAACGTAGAGTACGTCTTCTACGTTAATCTGACGGCCTACGGTAACCCCTTCTATAGAAACTGCGACTTCCATACCTTCTTTTGCTTCGTTTATATTTTCCTTGTTTAACTTAATCTGCTTGATTTCGCCGACAACGCGTCCTTCACGGGTTGCAATGTCAACCTTCGGACGAAGCGTTCCGCCTAAAACGCGCACACCGACGACAGCGGGGCCGCTCATTCTAAAGACACAGCCGGGGAGGATGGTAAATTTGGCAGGAAGAGTTACCGCATCATACTGTTTTGCCTCGCGCATCCTGATTAACTCCTCGCGCCACTCGATATAATCATCAATTAATTTGTAGATGACACGATTCTCAAAGACCTTTACATTGGATTCGTGCGAATCAATCATCTCTGCTGCATCCGGCAGAAGCGGGACATTGAAGAGAAGAACCGAACGGAGCTCTTCATCCTTCATAATGCCGATTTCAATTAAGTCGCGGCGGGATAAGGGGCCGACTTCAGCGCGCATGATAGGAATATTCTTTTCCTCAAGCTCTTTGGAGAGAGCTTCGAGTGCACCTATCGTGTCAGCCCGTACAGTGATACCGTTTTCCGAGAGCTTGACATTTATCTCCTGCATCTCGCTGTTGATTTTGTCAAGGACTTCGTCGCGGTTTCCGCGGATAACGCGGATTGGTGAACCTGCGAGAACTCCTTCGAGGTTCGGTGCAGAGATTTTCACTCCGGCAGCAGCGGTAACTGATTTGACGCGCTGGAATCTGTCTTCGACCAGGATTTCCTTCATCGGACGCGGCTGAAGCAGAGCACGTACTTTAGTAGATATTGCGCCGTTCTCTGCGGATATGCCGATTTCATCGCCGATTGAGATAATACCGTCGTAAATAATCACATCAAGCGTTGTTCCAAGTCCCTTCTCTTCTTTTACTTCAAGAACGGTTCCGACACCGGGGCCTTCGACGGTGGTCTTCAGATTTTCCGTAAGGAACTTCTGTGCAAGACCAATCATAATCATCAGAAGGTCTCCAATGCCTTCTCCGGTCATGCTGCTTACCGGAACGATTACCAGGTTTCTCTGGAAATCAGAGACGCGGTCAAAGCGTTCGGAGTTGAATCCGAGTTCTGATAATTTGCCGACGAGTTCATAGATTTTTGTTTCAACGGTGTTTTTAACCGCGTCGCTCTGGTTTGCGTATGATTTGGTAAAGGATGCGTTCTGTTCAGATCTCCAGCCGGGGATTTTATCGAGTTTGGTTGCAGCAATCACAAACGGTGTCTTGCAGTTTCGTAATATCTGCAGAGCTTCAACGGTCTGCTGTTTGAATCCTTCGGTTACATCAACAACAAGAATGGCGATATCAGCAAGTGCACCGCCGCGGGCGCGCAGGGTTGTGAATGCATGATGACCGGGTGTATCTATGAATAAAAGACCAGGTACTGTTGTATTGATTTTCCCTAAGTTGCTGTTGAGTTTTACAATAGAATCCAGCGGGATTAAGGTTGCACCGATGTGCTGGGTAATAGCCCCTGCTTCTCCGGCAACGACTTTTGAACCGCGTATTCTGTCTAAGAGTGAGGTCTTTCCGTGGTCAACGTGACCTAAGACACAAACGATTGGTGTTCGCAGATGTTCCGCCATGATATATCTCCCTTTGTCAGTATTGTTTTATGTATGGGAGATACTCGGTAATAAAGGGGACGGAGATTTTTTAGAGACCTGCTTATATTGGTACTAGACTTACTGGACTTTTTTTCACATTCTCTTTTCATATAGTACATTATTAAAAATCATCCATACACAATAAGAAAGAGAGAAAAAGTCCAGTAAGTCCAGTACCTTAGAAACTCTACCGGACAATATCCGTATAGGGAGGGGATATGTTAATATCTAAAAACGGCATATAGTATAAGGCATTACAGAGATATCTGTAAAAGCGTCAGGCTAAGGTAGGGTAGCTGGACATCCTTTAGGACTGTGGATCCTTAGACCCGGGTTCGATCCCCGGCCTTGGCCCTTTTGTTTTTGACTGTTACATAAAACAGCGGATGCTTCGGCAGTCTGAAAAAAAAGTACTGAAAAATAATTTGTTACACTGCTTCAGCAGTTATTTTCTAACACTTTTTCCCGAAGGGATTCAGCACCTCACAGAGTTCCTCTATCGAATAACACACCTCTGCCTCTGTTTCAAGCATCAGATTCACGCACTCATTCGCAGAAAAGCGTCTGAAGTCAGTCCGGAGAGCAACAATCCGTTTTCCAAGCGCCGAAGCATACCCCATTTCCCACGCGGTTCCTGAATCAGCATCAGCGCCGTCGATAACTGCCACCACAATATCGGCTTTTTTCAGCGCCTCAAGATTTTTCTGATAAATCATCAGCTCACGGTTTTCACTGCGGGATTCTGCATCATCATCCAGTTCCTGAGGCAGATGAACAGAGTAGCAGAGCTTTTTCAGCGCAGCAGCAGCCTCGCTGTTAAACGCCCGCTCGCCCGCGGAAAAAAGAGGGGCTGCAAAGTATACTGAGTATCTGGCAAAATCATAGACGTTTACAAGAGGCACGTCTGAGAACCGTTTGAGAAACATCCCAGGGCCGTCTGATTTTTCCTCTGTGTAGTAGGTCTTTGTAGCACCGCAGGTCGGTGATGAATTCACACCGATAATACACAGCGGCTTTTCTTTTTTCATCTGCTCCCTGACGTCTTTTTCAAGAGAATCCATGAGGTTGGTAAACTCCGGTACATCCATCCGTCCGGCAAAAGGTCCGGGACTTCTCGGCGTTCCGAAAAACTGCGTCTCAGGACAGGGAAGTTCGCGTATCTCAATACCGAACTCTCTGCACCGCGAAACAGCGCGGGAGAATGCCTGCAGATCTTCTTCAGAGGTGATGCCTTCAGCACGGAGGTTCGGGTGAAGGATACAGGGAGAGACAAAGACGTACATCAGTATCATATTTGCCGGCGGCAAATAAATAAGAATCAGCCATGTCTATTCCCCTTATCGCTTACCGTGATAACTCATGCGACCCGAAAAAATGCACAATGAAGAAGCTGGAACGCTTCGGAATGATGCGGATTGTAACTAAAATCCCGCAGATTCCAAAAACCACGCTTCTTTTGGACCCCACGGCAGATGTCATATCTCCTGCAGATAAAAAATGGGTTCAAAGCATTACCGCGCTCGACTGTTCATGGGAAGTACTTGACACCACAAATCTCACACCCTGGAAAGGAAGACGGGCACTGCCGTTTCTTGTCGCGGCAAATCCGGTAAACTTCGGAAAACCGTTTACTCTTACATCCGTTGAAGCAATAGCAGCAGCTCTTACGATTCTCGGCGAAAAGAAACAGGCGGAACAGATTCTTGCAAAATTCAACTGGGGACTGCACTTCTTAGAACTCAATGCAGAGCCGCTTTCCGAGTACGCCGCGGCAAAAGACAGCGAAGACGTGCTGCGGATTCAGGGAGAATATCTCTGATTTTTCTATTTCCATACCTCATCCATACATCTTTTTCATACATTTATCCAATCCGCTTTTCCATAATCCTATATCCTATTGAAAACAGACATAATAATCAGCATGACAGAAGCACTCATATTCATCGGCTGCCCCCAGATTCCGGTGCAGTCGCCGCTTGTGTTATATATCGCGGATTTTCTGCGCGACGCAAATCTGACGCCGGTCGTTGCCGCGAACCCGTCAGCAAAGCAGCTCGTAAAAGTCAGCGACCCGAAAGGGCATTATGTCTCGGAGTTTCGTGACCTGGAAAAGACGGTTGCTGAGATGAGCGAGGGAAAAGTGTCATATCCGCTGATTATTTCGCTGGTGCACAACGATGCAGGACTCACCTTTACTGCAACAGCAGCGGCGGTATCTCCTTCGTCAGCACTTGTTACGATTTTCTTCGGAGAACACGCATACGAACTCGCAGATGAGGCTGAATTTGTCACAGAAAAAATTGCCGCACCGCTTACGCACAATGTCCGCGGCATTATTCCGCATTTAGAGGAGGTACTTGAATGGGCTGTCTCGAAAGTATGAACTATGAGGTTCTTGCAAAGAACTGCAGTTTCAAAGAAGCTCGCGATTTAATTAAGAAAGAATGCAGCGAACGCTACGAAGTTCCTGCCGGATTTAAACTGCTGGATAAACCGCTTATCGGAATTCCGCCGATTTTAGTCGGCATCAAAGAAGGAAAACTGGTATACGGCTACACAAAACCATGCTACGGCACGTTTGTTGTCATCGTTGAAGATGCTGACGAAATCGAGTCGGTAAGAAAGAACGGTAAAAAAGCATAAATGGATTCTGCAGCTCTTCTTTCAACGCTTCTTATCGCCGTGGGTCTTGCACTCGATGCGTTTTCAGTATCACTCGCCGGCGGTGCAGTTCTTAAGAAAAACATTGTAAAGACCGCACTTGCAGCAGGCGGCATGTTCGGATTTTTCCAGTTCATTATGCCGCTCATCGGTTTTGCTGTAGGAGCCCCCATCTCTCAGTTTCTGCAGACGATAGGAAACTGGATTGTGGTTGCTCTTTTCTTCTTTATAGGAGGAAAAATGATTTACGACGGATGTAAAGGTGAAGAAGAGTCGGTAAATCTTACCGGATTTAAAGTCCTGCTGATTTTAGCCATAGCAACAAGCATTGATGCCCTTGCCGTGGGTATCAGCTACGGTCTTATGGGAATGGGATCCGAGATTCTTCTTTCTTCGATTATAATCGGTATTGTTTCATTCCTGTTCGGATTCGCCGGAGTTCTCGCCGGACACAAATTAAGCAATATCCTTGGTTCAAAAATGGAGATTGTGGGCGGAGTTATCCTTGTTCTGATAGGTGTAAAGTTTCTCGTGGAAATTTTTATCTAATCAGATAAGTCCGCCAAATATTTTTTCAAACTGATTTACTGCCGACTCAATATTATCTCCGACACCGGATAAATTCAAAGACTC
Organism: Methanocorpusculum sp.; assembly: GCA_029987025.1. Taxonomy (GTDB): domain Archaea; phylum Halobacteriota; class Methanomicrobia; order Methanomicrobiales; family Methanocorpusculaceae; genus Methanocorpusculum. The sequence goes on from DALTWQ010000017.1 coordinate 13,442, forward strand.
GGCAAAGGTAGCATTATTTTCTGCAGACATTGGCATGTTTATGAGTTTGTCAAAGAAATCATCGTTGGAGACTTCCGGTTTTTTAGATGAGAAGCCGGATACAAAGTCCGAAATATTCAGACCGGGATGTCCTGACGAAAGCAGGGCAACAAGGTCATCGCTTTCTGTCCGCGTCAGTCCCTCTTTTGTGTATTTTATGCCGAAGAGTTCAATCTCTGCGTTGAATTTTTCTGTGAGGGATTTGTCTGAAGAAAACATATCACTCTGATTCGGGGTTATAGTAACAGTCCCTACTTTTTCATTCCCCATGAGGATATCTGTTGTCTGTGAACCGAGGGACACACATCCGGCTGAAAGTACAACAGCGAGGAGAACTGATGCGGCAAAGATTGCAGTGAGTATTTTTTTCGTATGTTTCATAGTATCTATATTTTCTGTGAACCTGAGTATAAACTCTTTATGCAGGTTATCTCCTGCCTAATTTCTGCAGGGTTTCTCCTGCAATACGGTACACTGTCCAGTCGCTCATAGGTTCTGCACCCATTGATAAATAGAAGTCGATGCTCGATTTGTTCCAGTCAAGACACCACCACTCAAGACGGCCGCAGCCGCGGTCAACGGCGATTTTTGCAAGCTCAGTCAAAAGTCCTTTGCCGAGTCCTTTTCCACGGAACTCAGGTTTCACATACAGGTCTTCGAGATAGATTCCAGCACGACCAAGGAATGTTGAGAAGTTGTGGAAGAACAAGGCAAAGCCTGCTTCAGTTTCTCCTTCGAGCACAAAAATGACTTCTGCTTTCTTTTTATCAAAGAGCCACATCTCAAGAAGTTCAGGGGTTGCTACTACCAAATCTGCCATATGCTCATATTCTGCAAGTTCGCGGATAAAGTGTAATATCAGCGGGACATCTTTTCGTTCTGCGTATCGAAATTTCATGAAGGAGTTCTCTATGTAGTTTGTAATTCTATCTATACATCATCTTCCACAAGTCATGAATGATTGAGAAAACACAGCAGAAAACCCGCCCTTGTTCCCATAATGAGTTCGAGACGAACAATATAAATACTGGTAAATCCAACATAATAGAGCACAAGGGCGCGTAGCATAGCTAGGTGGTGCGCCCGGCTGATAACCGGGAGGTCATGAGTTCGAATCTCATCGTGCCCACTTGTTTTTCTGAGTTTTTTGTAAACACGATTCTGCATCGCATTCGCTTTTGATTCGCTTGGGAAACAATACCTGATAAATCAGATTCGGAAAATAAAAAGTAAGTTGCTGTTCTATCTGAAATACAAACAGGGATTCCCATCAGTGTATATTCTCTACAGAAACCGCGAATCTTCGCGGTTTCTTTGGCAATACTCGCCGGCAAAATCAACCATCTATATTTCAGACAAGGCGCTGAACAGTTACAATAAAAAAATAATTTTAAAAAAAATTAGTTGACCTTTGCGATACTGATGAACACCTTAAGTCCGTCAATATCCCACTCGGTGTCTTCCGGATCTCCATTTTCAGCGAAGGCAACAGATAACGACATGGCACGGACTTCTCCGGCGATTGTTTCATGCTGCGACTCGACAAGGTCTCTGACACGGGTATCTGTGATGATAACTGAAGCCACAATCTTTGCATCGACTGCAAGACCTGCCTGTTTTCTCATCTCCTGGATTCTGCGGATAACCTCGCGTGCGTAACCGTCGGCCTCGAGTTCAGCAGTGAGTGTTACATCAACGTAAACTTCAGCATCGTCCATGGGACTCGAGAAGATGTTTTCCGGCATCTTTTCGGTAAAGGACATGTGCTCTTCGGTAAGTTCGCAGGAGAACTCACCCTCGGTAAACGGAATCTTTCCGTCTTTGGAAAGAGCTGCCTTCAGCTCGCTTCCGTTTGCGTTTTCGATAAAGGCCTTTACCTTCGGACCGTCACGTCCGAACTGTTTTCCGATGGCCTTCATGGTCGGAACTGCAGTCCACTCTAATTTGTCCCAGAGACCTTTTACCGCGGTAACTTTGCGGGCGTTTGCTCTGTCGCAGGCCATATCGTTCATTGCAATAATGGCATTGACGACTGCATCAGACTCAGTTGCAACAACAACCTCGGAAACCGGCCAGCGTCCCTTTCTCTTACCGTTCTGACGTGCGTTGGATACTGCCTCATCGAAGTTCTGGATAATCTTCATCTCCTCTTCTAAGACAGGGTCACGCAGAGCATCCGCACCTGAGAACCAGTCCTGCATGTGAACAGATGCGGGGTCGTTTTCACAACGCAGATTCTGATACATTTTTTCTGCGGCAAAGGGTGCAAACGGAGCCATGATGGTGACAAGTCTTCTCATGCAGTAGTACATCGTATCATACGCCTGCTTCTTGGAGACGGAGTCCTCTTCGAGCCACATTCTCGGACGGACAAGCTGTACATACCAGCGGGACAGTTCATCAAGAACGAAGGTGGAAATCGGTCTTGTTGCACGGTGCAGGTTGCAGACCTCCATCTCGGCGCTTACGGTTTCTGCAAGAGAGTTGATGCGGGAAATCAGCCAGCGGTCTTCGCGGCAGAACTCTTTGACATGTGCTTCAACGGAAGAAGCGTCCCAGATGCCGTTTTTCTCTGCGGGCTTGTAGCCGTCTAATGCCATATACGGAAGCGGGAACTTGTAAACGTTCCATAAGACGTTGAACATACGCATGGTGGTCTTGATTCCTTCCCAGGAGAAGCGTAAGTCATCCCACGGAGCTGAAGCCGAGAGGATGTACTGGCGCATGACATCAACGCCGTACTTTTCAATGACGTCTTCGGGGGCTACAACGTTTCCTAAACTCTTGCTCATCTTTTTGCCCTGACCGTCCAGTGCAAATCCGTGCATAACAACCGACTTGTACGGGGATTTTCCAAAGGCCATCGTGGCTAACGCAAGCTGAGAGTAGAACCATCCGCGGGTCTGGTCCTGACCTTCGAGAATCATATCCGCAGGCCAGTACTTCTCAAAGTCTTCGGTCTTCTGCGGGAATCTGAGTGTTGCCCAGGATGCAACGCCTGAGTCGTACCAGACATCAAAGATATCCGGAATACGGTGCATCTCGCCGCCGCATTCGCAAGGGATGGTAATCTCATCGACATACGGCCGGTGCGGGTCGACCATCTTCTGTCCGGAAAGTTTTTCGAGTTCTTCAAAGGAACCTACGACATGGTACTTGTTGCATTTCGGACATACCCAGATTGGAATCGGAATTCCCCAGTAGCGCTGGCGGGAGATACACCAGTCGCGGGCTTCTGCAATCCAGTCGTGGAACCGTGCAGAACCTGCCCAGTCAGGATACCAGGTGACGTCGCGTGAGATTTCCTCAAGCATCTGGTCCTTGACATCTTTGACCTTTAAGAACCACTGTGAGGTTGCACGGTAAATAATGGGTGTCTTGCAGCGCCAGCAGTGACCGTAGCGGTGCGTGATTTTGCGGACTGCAAGCATGTAATCGCCGAGTTTTGTTATGACTTCCTGATTTGTTTCAGGGTCTTTGACATATTTTCCTGCAAAGACACCAGCCTGTTCGGTGAAGTTTCCGTTTCCATCAACAGGGCACACTATCGGAAGTTTTTCTTTCAGACCTACTAAGTAGTCGTCCCAGCCGTGTCCCGGTGCGATATGAACCATACCGGTGTTTTCCATTGCGACATAGTCGGCTGTTACCACGCGGTGCTCGATTTCTTTCTGCAGGGGCACTAAATCCGCTAAGGGGGAAAGGTATTTTGTGCCTGCAAGTTCTGCACCGGTCTTTGTTTCAAGAATCTCGAACTTCTGATATTTGCCGTATTTTAAAATCTGCTCTGCGAGGTCCTTTGCAATCCAGAGGTCTTCGGTCTTTCCGTCTTTTTCTGCGTGACACTTTGCATAGACGAACTCTGCGCCTACGGCAACGGCAACATTTGCCGGAAGGGTCCACGGGGTTGTTGTCCAGATGACGAGGTATTCGTTTTCGCGGCCGGCGATAGGGAATTTGACAAAGATTGACGGGTCGGTTTCATCAGAGTATTCAACTTCTGCATCGGCTATTGCTGTTCCGCAGCGGGGACACCAGTTGACAACACGGCTTCCGCGTTCAAGGTATCCGTTCTCGGCGCATTTTTTCAGCGTGTACCATGCAGCCTCGATATAGCCTTTATCGACGGTCTGATACGGGTCATCGAAGTCCATCCAGGTACCGATGTTTTTGAACTGGTCACTCATTAAGTCTTTGTGCGTGAGCGCAAACTCGCGGCACTCTTCGATGAAGTGTGCAACGCCGTGCTTTTCGATATCTGCTTTGTTTTTGAACCCGAGTTTCTCTTCGACTTTGACTTCAATCGGCAGACCATGCATATCGTATCCTGCACGCTCGATGATGTGTTTGCCGTTCATCGACTGGTAGCGCAGAATGGAGTCTTTGAGAATCTTGTTCCAGGCGGTACCTAAGTGGATGTAGCCGGTTGTGTACGGCGGTCCGTCGACAAAGAGCCAGGGTCTGCCGTTTTCGCGGAGTTTTCTGGTTTCACGATACGTATTGTTTTCTTTCCAGAAGGAGCGGACAGATTCTTCCACATCCTTCGGGACATAATTTTCTGATACTTCTTTCACGATACTTCCCCAAACGGATATGACCTATATATTGGTTCTCCGGGTAAATAGTATATTCTATTATAGAGAGGAAGAAAGCGGGACAAAATTCAAAAATACCCCGAACAAAACCCTTATTAAACCTGCATAGAAAAATGTAGGATGTTATGCTTAAAGCTGTAAAGATTAAAGAAGGAGTGTACTGGGTCGGCGCCATCGACTGGAACATCCGCGACTACCACGGATACACTCTTCCCGGAACTACCTACAACGCGTACCTTGTAATCGGTGAAAAGGTTGCCTTAATTGACGGAACCTACCCGGGACACGAGTGGCAGATGATTGAACGTATCGAGTCTGTTCTTCCGCTCGAAAAGATTGACTACATCGTTGCAAACCACATTGAAATCGACCACTCCGGTTCCCTGCCGCTTATTGCAAAGAAGCTGCCGGATGTGCCCATCTACATGACCGAGATTGCAAAAGGCGGTATGGCACGTCACTATGACACCTCAAAGTGGAACATTCACACCATCAAGAATTTAGAGACCCTCCCGCTCGGCGGAAAGACCTTAACCTTCCTTGAGGCTCCGTTCCTTCACTGGCCTGACTCAATGTTTACCTATCTCGGTGAAGACAAAGTCCTCTTCCCGAACGATGCATTCGGTCAGCACGTTGCATCTTCTGCACGTTTCGATGACGAACTCGGTATCGATATCGCAATGGAGCACGCAGCAAAGTTTGTTGCAAACTTAATTGTCCCGTTATCTCCGAAGGTCTTAAAGAAGCTCGCAGAAGTTACCGAGCTCGGTGTTCCAATCGAAATGATTGCACCGTCCCACGGTATTATCTGGAGATCTCATGCTGCAGATATCATCAAGGCATACATCGACTGGTCTAACGGTGTTGCAAAGAACAAGATTACTATTGTCTACGACACGATGCACTACTCTACCGGAATTGCAGCACAGTACATTGCTGAAGGTGCAATCTCTGAGGGTGTTGAGGTTAAAGTCGATTTACTTAAAGACGGCAGATACGAGGGTGTTCACCGCTCTGATGTAGTCCGCGACATTCTTGACTCCAAGGCAGTTATTGTCGGTTCTCCGACGCTTGAAGACTACCCGCTTCCGATGGTTGCAGGTTTCCTCTACTACCTTGCAGGAATCAGACCGGGTAAGCAGACGCAGAAGAAGATCGGATTTGCATTCGGTTCAAACGGAGGAAAAGGCGGAGCACCGGCAGTTATTACCGAGCTTTTACAGAAGGCAGGTATTAAAATCTGGCACGACCCGATTGAGTTCAAGTACCGCCCTGACGAGAACGAGAAGGCAATGTTCTTCAAACTCGGTCAGGACATCGCAAAAGAAATCAAGAAGATGCCGTAAGGCATTTTCTAAAAAATATTTTTTACGAGTCTCTTTTCGATTTTGGGATATTCAATTAATTCAATTATATACCTTCACCAGCGCATAAAAGATACGTGATAGTATCTACTACTGAGCCGCCGGTACTGCTGCTCCGAAATGTTCACCGGTATGATACAGCCGCCAGCCGACATCATATACTCTGATTCCCTCAATATCATACGGAGTGTCACGGGTACGTAGAAAATCCATCAGATTTGTCTTAAGTATATAAATGAATTTCCCAAAAATGAATTTTTTTCGATTTTGGGAAATTCATACCAAGAACAGCAGAGAATCAGATGTGTTAAAAGTATACGGAAATTATTTTTTTATTTCGAAGACAGTAGTTTTTTTAAAATAGTCTACTCTCTTGAAAACTTTTCTAAGAGATACTGCATTGTCTGGTCTTTATTCTCGATTATAGACAGCAGCCGTGATGTGTTTCCTTCAAATTTCTCCAGTGTTTCCGACAACTGAATGATGGCTTCTTCCTGTTTCTGAAGACGTGAACTCATTACGGTGAGCTGTTCTTCGAGTTCTGCGATTTTCTGCTGAGTAACTGTTTCATTTCCGACGGTTCCTCCGATACCTATCCAGTGCGTCAGCGCGGTGTTTATCTCAGCTGTTCTGTCATGATTGTTCTGCAGGGCAAGTGTGTCGATTTTCTGAAGAATGGTATCAGGCATTCTGAAGGTGACGGAACTCGATGGATTTGTTTTTGATCTTGCCATGTCTTATTATAGATTCTTTCTGCACTCAATTATCATACTAAGTAAGTATGAAAAGTATTATGTAATATTGAAACTTACAATAATACTAATCTGCACTTCTGGGCAGGATTATTGTATCTCCAGTACAGAACCACCGGCTGCGGCCGGGGTTCGCTGATGGTGTGGATGAAAAACAACAGCCGGTGGTAGGCCGGCACCTTTCAGGAAGAAAGAAAAAACAGGTCTTGAAAAACATGACA
>DALTWQ010000094.1 GCA_029987025.1 Methanocorpusculum sp.
TCCGGAAGAAGTTCTGGCAATCTCTTCTGCAGCGATTGACAGTCTGAAAAAATAATTTTTTGTAACTGTTTACCTCCTTGTCTGAAATACAGGATGTAGGTCTTTTCTTTCAGTGGGCATTTCAAAGGCTCGCGATTCGCGTTTGAGATTCGCGAAGATTCGCGGTTTTTATAGTCGGGACACACTGAAAAGACAGACCTACATTCTACATTTCAGATAAGGGATGAATAGTTACTAATTTTTTTAATCGTTTCCGAAGAGACTTTTCATCCGTTCGACTGATTTTGCTTCATCTGTTTTTTTCGTAAAGACAAGGATATTGTCACCTGGTTTGAACATCACATCCCCGTTCGGAATAATGAGTTCTCCGTTTCTTCTGACAGCTACGTATAAGTCATCTTTGCTGCCTGAAATTTCACGGACTGTTTTTCCGTCTCCTTTTGAGCCTTCAGCAACAGTTATTTCATAGAGACATCCGCCTTCGATGGATGCAAGAATCTGTGCATCCGGATTTTCCAGTTTCAGAAGGAGACTGCGTGCTGCGATATCATCACGGTTTTCACATATTTTGATGCCGGCTTCGTGGAAAAGAGATTCATGCTCCTTCTGGTTCACCACAGCAAAAAGAGATTTAATATCATAGCGTTTTGCAATCCAGCAGGCCATGAGATTTACTGCGTCATCGCCGGTTGCCGCAACGAATGCATCAGCCCGGGATATTCCTGCTTCTTCAAGCGTTTCCAGGTCGGTTGCATTTCCGGCGAGAGCAAGCATATCGTATTCTTCAAGAATTTTTGAACATTTTTCCTGGTTTGAATCAATAACTACGACGCTGTTTCCTTTTTCTGCAGAGAATCCGGCAAGCGCTCTTCCAAACCCGCCTAAACCCGCAATGATAAGATACATGCATATCTGTATGAAAGTGACAGATAATAATCTATCCTATCGAAGAAAACCGTGTCATATAACCTGCTCTATTAATACGTCAGAATAGATACCATATACTATGCGTATCTGCGGAATCGATGAAGCCGGAAAAGGCCCGGTGCTCGGACCCATGACAGCGGCAGGCGTTGTCACAGAAAGTGATTCGGCTTTGTCAGGGCTTGGCATCAGGGATTCAAAACAGCTCACACCTAAACGGCGGGAACAGCTTTTCGATGAAATAACCTCTTCATTCGAGTATTCGGTAATTGTGAGAACCCCGCAGGAGATTGATGCACGCCCCGGCACCATGAATCAGTTTACGGTTGCCTGCCACGCAGAGGTTCTGCGAAATCTATCTCCCGATAAAGTCATACTGGATGCGTGTGATGTAAATGCAGAGCGGTTCGGACAAAATGTTTTATCGTGTTCCGGTATTGAGGCAGAGGTCATTTCGGTTCATAAAGCAGATGCAAAATATGAGGTTGTAGGGGCTGCAAGTATTGTTGCAAAAGTAACCCGCGACAGAATTATTGATGAACTGAAAACAGAGTTCGGAGATATCGGAAGCGGCTACCCCTCGGATGAAATAACAATAGAATTTTTGCAGGGTTATATCAGAAAGTACGGAAAAGCGCCTTCCTGCGCCAGACTTACCTGGCAGACGACAAAAGACCTTCTTTCTTCATCTGCACAGAAAAGTCTTGACGGATTTTTCTAACCGTCACATGCCTTTTTTCACATAGCGGTGAAGCTGCACTCCTTCAGACTCAATCACCTCACCGCCGGTCATATAAATTTCAAATCCGAGGTGATAGATGATTAAATCTGCATTCACACGCTTTGCAAGGTCAATTAAGGCTGGCACTATCTCAATTCCCGGACGGACGGCATAGATGACATCAGCTCCTTCGTAGAGTTCATATCTCGGTTCAACACAGTCATCCACAACTGAAGGCACACTGCTGCATTCAGGATAGCTGTGCACATCCGTACAAAGAATAGGAATCTCTGCCGCTGACACTATTTCTGCCGCTATGGTTTTTCCGCCGAACCCGACCTCAACCGCCGAATGATAATGGTCTTTTATGTAGTTACCTACTGCCCGCTCAATTCCGTACTGCATGTGAATACATTTATGTCTTTGAGATGTGAAAATAACTATCGATAATGGGCATTCATATATTCTGGGACAGCCGTGTCCCATCAGGGCTTGCTCAGCCCGTCACAGAGGAAATATCATCAGTACTGAATACGGCAGTATCCAGAATTGACGGCGGAACATTTCCGCTCGAAGGATACGATGCATCTCGCGGTCAGTATGATGCAATGAAAATTCTTTCAAAGATTGATTTATTCAGAAGCCTGCATCCGGAACTTTTCAAACCGGAAAAGATGAGCATGGATTTTTTTTCGCAGCACAGTCATCTCTACGAGAAAGTTCTGCTGATAACATCTGAAGATCTCTATACGCCGCGAAATAATTTTGTCTTCGGTCTTGCGCACATAAAACTCGGCGTTGCTGTTGTGTCAGCAGCGCGTCTGAATAATACGTTTTACGGACGCCATGCAGATGATTATGCACTGATAAAACGGATTGTTACCGAAGGATGTCATGAGATTGCTCATCTCTGCGGACTTGAGCACTGCAGCAATCCGGGGTGTATTATGTACTGTCCGAATAACCTTGATGACCTTGACCGCAAAGACACATTCTTCTGCGGAAAGTGCCGTCTCGAACTCGAAAGCGGAATTGCCGGGAGTACGTTTTGATGGATTGGCTTACTGTCTGGGGATACGGTGCCGAGATTCGCGCTGCAGGAGACACTCTTTTTGTCCGGAAGAAAGGAAAGAGTGTTCCTGATAGATACTCTCTTGCAGATATCTCACAGATTTTAATCGCAGGAGATAATGTTCTGCACACCTCAGTCATCGAGAAGTGTTCTGCGCGAAACATTCCTATCTCATTTTTTGATATCAGAGGAAACCCTGCCGGGTGTACGCTGGCAAAAGCGCCGCGTCTTTCTGCAGCGCAGGAGGCTGTATCTGCGCACGCCTATGCAAAAGCAGTTATTGAGTCCTCTATTGAGGCGCGGATGCGTTTTCTGCATGAGCTTGCAGAGACGCATGAGAACTTCTACTGCAAAGGCGAGTTTGAAATCCTTGCACAGGTGCGCGGCGAACTGGAGTATCTGATTACTCTTCCGGAGTTATCCCGTGCGTTTACGCTTACGCGGGATATGTATTATGAGATTATATCCCGCGCTGTCCCGCAGGAGCTCGGTTATAAGCGCAGATGCGAAAGCGATGCTGCAGATCCGGTTAATGTGCTCTTTTCCAAAGGCTATGCCGCACTGTATGCAACCGTTCAGACGGCCTGTGTCGGCGCAGGGCTTGACCTTACAAAGAGTTCTTTGTTCGGCCGCGAGGTCGCCTGCAGCGGTTCCCCTTGTGTTCGTGAAATCATGGAGCCTGCTCTTGTTCCGATGGTTGACCGTGCCGTAATTCAGACCGCCGCAGACGGTCTTCTTGCTGGTTCTCAGAAGTCAGGTTCCCGCTGGATTCTTCCGGAGAAAGCAGAAGCGGTCTTTTCAAAACGGCTGCGTGAGTCTATTGATTTGTTCTGTATCGAAGCAAACGTAAAAGAATACCGCGATGCAGTTCTTGCCGGAAAAATGCCGGAGTATCATTACCCGGCATAA
>DALTWQ010000018.1 GCA_029987025.1 Methanocorpusculum sp.
TACGCTAATACCGCTGGAGCCCGTCGCCCTTCCGGACTAGGCCACGACCCCTTGCAGTAGTTATATTGTCTCTTTCCTATATTAATGGTTTCGTTACTGATTCTGTTCAATTTCAGACCGGATTTGTAAACCGGCGCTTAAATCAGTCTTTATTTCCGGTGACGGTCTTAATCCGGCTCATCAACTCCGGTCTGCTTACGTAAAAAAAGGCTCTTCGGCATTTAGTGTGAACTATGGTGTTTCTATCTCATCTGCGTAATCTGCGTCTGGGTAGGGCCTATACACTAACCAAAATGACCCTCCTTATTCAAACATATCTAATGAGAATTTTCTAAATCAGAGTGTTCTTCACATAAAATGCCGAAGAGCCTAAAAAAAGATATTTTTCAGAAATCCGCTTATCTGAAATACGTCATATAGAGAATAATTCCTAAGAAAACGGCTGCCAGGACACAGAAAATAATGAGAAAGAGCGGGTCATTTCTTGTTGACGTTCCGGTGCCCTCACGTTTCGGCACTCTGATGACCTCTTCTTTAATTTCTTTATAGGGATGTTCCGTTTCGAGTTTTTCAAACTCGGCATGTTCTTTCGCGGTAAAATCCGGATCAAGTTCAATCCGGGGCGATGCCTCGTTCTTTTTTTCCTCTGCGGATGGTATAATCTGTTCCTGCATGATATTGATATCCTTTAGTGTACTGTTTGTATATTCATTTGTTGTCTGATGAGAAAAAAATACTTCCTCAGTGATTGTAGGAAACTATATCTCTTCAGCAGTGAATAATAATCCGTATAATCATGCTTGAAATCAGCAATCTTACCAAGACCTATAAAGGCGGAAAAAAGGCAGTGTCAAATCTGTCTCTGACCATTGAGTCAGGTGATATCTACGGATTCATCGGTCATAACGGAGCCGGAAAAACAACTGCTATCAAATGCATCGTAGGCATCAACGACTTTGATGAAGGATGCATCAGAATCGACGGTCACTCTGTATCTGAAGAGCCGCTTCTCTGCAAAAAAATAACTGCCTACATTCCTGACAATCCGGATTTATACGAATACTTAACCGGCATTCAGTATCTGAACTTCATCGCTGACATGTTTTCTGTCTCCAGAGAAGACCGTACTGCACGTATGGCAAAATATGCGGATATGTTTGAAATCACCGAGTCGCTCGGCGACTCGATATCAACGTATTCGCACGGTATGAAGCAGAAACTTGCTGTCATCTCAGCCCTTATCCACAAACCGAAACTGCTGATTCTCGACGAACCGTTTGTAGGACTTGACCCGAAGGCAGCGTATGTCTTAAAGCAGATTATGCGTGAATTCTGTGCAGAAGGCGGAGCGGTATTCTTCTCCACGCACGTGCTGGATGTTGCTGAAAAGCTCTGCAATAAAATTGCCATCATCAAACAGGGCGAACTGATTGCATCAGGCAGTATCGACGAGTTAACTCACGGCGCCTCTCTTGAATCCGTGTTCCTGGAGGTTGTCGCACGTGCTGAATAACGTACTCGCATTTACCAAAATTCATCTGCTGGGAAAAACAGGCATCAACGAGCTGCGGCACCCGGGCGACGCTAAGCGGCAGAAGCGGGCAAGAAGCATGGTGCTTCTCTACGTCATCGTAGGACTCGCTATTATACTGCTGATGACAAGAATGTCGCAGGTTCTGGCAGAAGCCCCTATGGCATCCAGTCTTCCTTCCTTTGCCCCCGTGATTGCATCTATACTGGTCTTTATCCTCAATATTTTCAAATCAGGTTCGACTATCTTTAATCTCAAACTGTTCGAGTCGGAAGTGGCTCTTCCGGTTACACCTGCCGATATTGTGCTGAGCAGATTTCTGGTGCTGTATCTGGTAAATCTTGCTGTATCAATGGTAATTACCGTTCCGGCGCTTATCGTCTGCGGATTATCGTTAGGAACAACTCCGTTATACGCCGTGCTTTCGATTCTCGGCATTCTTTTAATTCCCTTAATTCCGCTGACAGCAGCTCTTCTGTTAGGCACTTTTGTCTATGCGGTTTCCGCCAGGATGAAGCAGAGAAAACTGATTGCTCTTATCTTAGGCATGGTCCTTATGGTCGTTGCCTTTGTTCTCTACATACGGGTTATCTTCTCTTCAAATGCGCCGCTTCCGGAGATTCTGGCAAATCTGCTGCAGGACAATTCTGCCGCGGTTATGAACGTATACCCTCCTGCTGAACTTTTTGCGTCGGGTGTTTTAGGCGATGTCCTTACCTTCCTTCTGTTCGCAGGTATATCTCTTGGGGTATTTGCGGCAGCAGCTGCCCTTGTTTCATGGAAATATGTTCCAATCTGTCAGGCGATGCAGGCACATGATGCAAAGCACAATTATGTTATGACCGAACAGCCCGCTCAGAAAGTTTCCAAAGCACTCTTCAAACGTGATATCAAACGCTACTTCTCCTCCACCCCGTATGTTATGAATACCATGTTCGGGTATGTGCTGATGGTTGTGGCCTCTGTTGCCATTCTCTTGGTAGGTGTGACATCCCTTAATGATATGCTCGGTTCTCCGGTTCTCAGTACAGTTGCTCCTCTTGTACTCGCGGTTCTTTGCGGCATGTCATCAACGACAAGCGGTTCAATATCCATCGAGGGAAAACACTGGTGGATTACCCAGACGCTGCCGGTTTCTGCGAAGGGGATTTTCGCATCAAAGCTGATGGTTAACTTCGTCGTGGCACTGCCGTTTATGATAATCTCAATGATTCTTTTAGGAATAGCTGCGGTGTCGACGGTGCTTGATGTTGTGTTCCTGATTCTCCTGCCGTTCTGTTATCTCTACTTTATGTCGGTCTTAGGATTGTTCTGCAACATTCACTACCCGAAGTTCTACTGGGAATCAGAGACTGAAGCTGTTAAAAGCGGCGCGGCACTTCTTATCACCATTCTGATAGGTATTATCTCAATCGTTGCAGTATTTGCTGTATCGGTTGCCTTCTGGGACTTCAGATATGTCGTTCTTGCCGTTGTCGCTCTTGCAGCACTGGCTGCAGGTGTTGTACTGCACCGGAAAATCAATAAAACAGAGATTGCAGATATCAGGTAAGTTTTTTTTTCTGATGAGGTTAATCCTCATCACATCTTTTTTTGTAAAAAATCAGACTGTATTAGACCCGTGCGTAGAACTTCTTCCACTTATCAGTAATCTTATACCGCGGATTTCCCGAGAGAATCAGATTTCGCATGACCTTTTTATCATCAGGCAGATGATACGTACAAAGCGAAAGCTTAGGCGCTGCACAGGCAAGAGTGTCCTGTGCGCCTGAAAGCATCAGCCGTTCTGCACCCTCGATATCTGCTTTGATAAATGCCGGCACAACACCGGATTCTCTGCAGAAAGCATCGATCGTTGTAATCTTTGCCGTCTCCTTTCTTCCCTCCTGGGAAAACACCATTGATGATCCTACAAGCGTACCGTCAAGAACCGTAAACTCAGCCGTACCCTCTTTATCTGCAAGAGCATATGGTACAATTTCGACCTGTTTTTCCAGTTCGGGATTAAGAGACATCGTCTTTCTTAAAATCTCGCGAGCTGCAGAAATCGGCTCAAACGCATAGACCTTTGCGCCCCGGTATGCCGCATAGAGCGAAAAAATACCTAAGTTTGCTCCGCAGTCGAAGACAACATCACCTGCTTCAACTTCGACATCAAGCCATTCATACGGACCTTCGTCAATAAACTTGTAGGAGTTAAAAAGGCCGGGATAGAGAATATCTCCTATCTCCATCGCATAGTATGCCTCTTCGCGGGTAGGGTGTTCTGCGCGGGAAAGCAGCGGAAGCCGCAGTTCTCCGATTTTCAGACAGTCTTCATTTTTGCGCAGATGGCGGGATACCAGATGCTCGTACTGCAGACGATAGTAGTTTTCCGTACGGTCGGTAATGGTAAGCTTATACCGCAGCTTATCGCCGAGGGATATTTTATTTCTCATTACCCTGCTTCCTCATCGGGAATTACCTTCTTCATCCGTGCTTCACGTTTGACAATAATGAAGCTCGCAATAAATCCGATGATAAGATTCGAGTAGTAGAGAACAAGACGCAGAAGAACAACGAAAGGTCCGAGCATATTTCCAAGACCTAAGAGTGAGTAGAAACCTCCATAGACAGCTTCTGCGACACCGGTTCCTCCCGGAGTAAGCGGAATCATCAGAACAACTGCGATGATTAACTGGAACACAATCGAAAGCAGAATATTCGGCGGAAATCCGAGGCCTACCATAATGACCGAGGCAATAGAATACTCGCAGCTCCAGAAGAGAATCGAAAAGAGAAAACCTACAGCAAGACCCCAGCGTGCTTTTCCTGCAAAGTGGCGGAATGTACCATAGAACTGGTCAACACCGGTAACAACGCTTTCCTGCATCTTCTCCTGTTTTTCCTGTTTCATCTTCTTAGAGACAAGCCCTGCAATCTTCAAACCCCAGCGTTTGACGAGTTCCGGTTTTCTCATCACGGCAACCAGAAGAATAAGAATCGCGGTGAAAAATCCTGTTCCGCACCAGCCGGCGATAATTAATGCGCTGTCAATTTCTCCGTTATTGTACACCACAGAGAAAACAGTCATACCGATAATAACTCCGAGCACAAGAAGCACTGCTTCAAGCAGACGCTCAACCAGTACAACAGCTGTTGCATCAGCGACCGGAAGGTTTGCTTTGTAGAGTTCGTGGATTCTGATTGGCTCACCGCCAATCGAGGACGGAGTAATTGCTGCAAGAAGCTGACCTGCTGCTGCCATATTTACACAGTGGAACAGCGGCACCCTGTATCCTAACGAGCGGCAGAGGAACAGAATTCTCGCGCCCCAGAACACCATAGCCAGAAGATGCAGACCGAAAGCGCCTAAAAGACACCAGACATTCAGCTGCGCCAGGTTTTCAATAGTGTTCTCATCGAACGTGAGAAGAATTACCACAAGGAGAGCAACAAGTGAAAGACCTATGGAAATCCAGAGCAGTTTATGATATTTTGCCTCCATCAGACCGCCCCCTTAAGTGCTTCATTTCCTTTTGCCTCGCGCCGCATAATAAGCATACTTGCGATAAAGCCGATTATCAGATTGAAGTAATAGAAGATGAAGCGGTAGATAAGAACAAAGATGCCTACAATACTCGCCGGAATGATGATAGCATACAAAAGGCCGAGCGACACTTCAGCAATACCCACGCCCCCCGGTGTTATCGGAATCATCAGAATAACTGTCAGCAGCAGCTGCAGAATAATTGAGAGCAGGAACAGCTGCGCTGTCGGCTCAACACCGAGACCCCAGCAGATGAAAAAGGCAATGATAAACTCATTTACCCAGTAGAGGGCGGAAAAGAAAAATCCCCATACAATACCTGACTTGGATTTTCCTGCCATTTCGTGCAGAGCGCCGTAGAAGTTATCTGCGTAGCCGGAAAACTTCATCTGCATCCTTTCTTTTGCGGCATCATCTTTCCGTTTCGTAATCAGGGATGCAATTTTACGGGCAAAGGCATGCCCCCAGGCAGGATGACCTGCCATAACAAAGAAGAGAAGAACAAGGGCGGCAAACAATCCTGCGCCGCAGTAGGCTGCAATCATGCAGCCTTCCGGCAGCTGGATGTTGGAAAAAAACACTCCTAACAGAAACACACAGACACCTGTTCCCAACGCAAGAACAATGCCGTCAAAGACCCGTTCCATCGTAACAACCGCGGTTGCTTTTCCGCCCGGAACACCCGCTTTGGTTATCTCATAGACCCTTACCGGTTCACCACCGATTGATGATGGGGTTACTGCTGCGATAAACATATTTGAGCAGACCAGATTGAAACAGTGGCGCATTGTTACTTTGTATCCTAATGATCTGCACATGAGTTTAATTCTCGCAGCCCAGAAGAAAAGCGATATGGTGTGCATCACAATTGCCAGAATCAGAAATGCCGGAATGCAGGACTGCAGCGCTTTGATGGTTTCTTCGTTGATGGTTACGATAAGGACGATAAAGAGGACTGTCAGACTGATTGCTAATGATATAATGAGCAGTCTCTTTTGATTCTTATCCATAGACTACCATATAGATGTGACGCTGAATAATAAATGTTTGCCGCTGGACGAGGGTAAAAAAGAATTTTGTTTATTCAATCTCGATAAGCGTTCCCTCTTCGGGAACACATTTCGGAAGAATAAGTTCCATTATTCCGTTCTTGAAGGTTGCCTTTGCCCCTTCTGCTGCTGCTTTTGCAGGAAGGGTAATGGTACGTTCTCCTGAACAGAGTTTTCTTTCACGGAGATAGTAGTTCTCGCCGTCTGCTGTTTCGGTATCCTCGCTGACAGCTGTTTTGATTAAGACCGTGGTCGGATTTAGCAGACGTATGGTGATGTTTTCCTTTTCAACGCCCGGGATGTCGCAGGTGATGATGAACTGCGTGTCGGTTTCAGTTACATCAACAGAGATGTCGGCGCAGGTTTTCGGAATGACATTTCTGATAGTATTTTTAGTTTCATCGCTTAACGGCAGATAGTCTGCTGCATATGTTCCCAGTTCCGAGATGAAGCGGTCAATTTCTGTTCCGAGCGATTCAAAGCTGAATGGTAATGATGGTACTGCCATATATTTTTCCTCACTATTGATTTTGTCTTGATTCTATCTTGACTTACTAATAGTAAGTCTCGTGAGAATAAATAGTTTCTGTGATGTAAGATATCTAAATCAGTTTTCCTTTCTTTCCGTTTTTTACTTCACCTGAATCAGAATTTATATAACGGTCCGGATTATATTAATAACATAGATGGAAAAGAAACAAGTCTCTGACTACATGACGCATAATGTAGTTTCTGTTGATGCCGCAGAGCCCATAAGTGAAGTTATCCGGCTCATCAAAACAACGCATCACGACGGGTTTCCGGTAACCCGCGGAGGTAAAATTGCCGGATATATAGCTGCCCGCGATATCATGGGAGAACACCCTGACCTCCCGGTCGGGCAGAGAATGTCACGGTGCCCTATTACTGCATCTCCTGATCTGACCGTGACAGAGGCGGCGCGGCGTATCTTCAGAACCGGTATTCAGAAGATGCCGGTTGTTGATAAAGAAGGAAAGGTACTTGGCATCATCTCTAATATTGATGTTATCCGCTCTCAGATTGAACGGGTAACGCCTGAAAAAGTCTTCAATTTTATGAAGACGTTAAAATCACTTTATGGTGCTGATTCAACTCTTTCGCGCGAAAATGTGCCGGTAAAAGTTGTTCATCCGACACAGTCCTCGGTAAATCAGGAAGAACTTGACGGAAGAATGTATGAACTGCAGAACCATCTTGCAGAGCCGGTTATTGTCGTAAGAAGCGGGGACAGATATATTTTAGTTGACGGTCATCACCGCGCTGTTGCAGCTGACAGGCTGAAGCTTGAGTATCTTGACTCTTATGTCGTTACTCTGTCGCAGGATATGGAACTCGGCCTTGAAAAAACAGC
The DNA here is from genome assembly GCA_029987025.1 of Methanocorpusculum sp. Lineage (GTDB taxonomy): Archaea > Halobacteriota > Methanomicrobia > Methanomicrobiales > Methanocorpusculaceae > Methanocorpusculum. Next base: position 7,482 of record DALTWQ010000018.1, read on the forward strand.
AAAGACGATGGGTATTGTAACGCTTGCCGATGTTAAAATCGACAAGTCGGCAGAACGTGCGATAGTGCATGCAACGCATCCGGGACTTATATCCACGGAGAAGAAAGTTGTTTCAGAGTATATGACAAAGGAAGTCTATACGCTTGATGCTGCACAGACCGTTAAAGATGTGGTTGCTCTTATCCGCGAGTCGCATCATGACGGATTCCCGGTTTTATCCCGCGGAAAAGTTGTCGGTATGATTTCAGCCCGGGATGTTGTAGGTGCTGCAGCCTCTGCCCCAGTTGCTCCGCTGATGCGTCCCGTCATTCTGAAAGTGCAGGTAAATGATGCCATGACGGATGTTGCACGCAAAATGTTCCGGTTCTGTGTGGAAAAACTGCCGGTTGTCGATGATGACGGTATTTTTGTCGGCATTGTTTCGAATGCTGATATTATCCGTTCACAGATTGAACGCGTAACGCCTGAAAAGGTGTTTCAGTATATTGAGACAATCAGGAAACTTTACGGTCTCGATCCGCATTTATCCCGCGGAGAAGTGCCGGTTCGTGAACTTATTCCGACGCAGGACAAGGTCTATCTGGATGAACTTGACGGACGCACGTATGAGATTAACAAGGGGCTTGCCGAGCCGCTTATTGTCGTACACCGCAAAGACAAATATATTTTAGTTGACGGACATCACCGGGCTGTTGCGGCAAACAGGCTGCATCTTGCATCGCTTGATGCATACATCATTGATGTGGACAGTGACGAAGAACTCGGCATCGAAAAGACGTCACGGTCGATGCGGCTGTGGAGTCTTGATGATGTAAAAATTCTGAATGAATCGCGTCACTCGATTATTGAGTGACGTGTGTCAATTCTTTTTTAGTCAGTCTGTTCAATACGGGATTTCAAAATAATCCAGAACTTTTTTGAATCCGTCCTGCATATGAAGACAGGTGTCTCTTAGATACTCGGGTGTATGTTTCCATTCGGAAAGACCTCTGTAATAGAACATTTTTTCTCGGTCATCAATAATAAACGGCACAATTCCGAAACGCAGACATTCTTTAAACATAATTAGTCGTCCGATACGCCCGTTTCCGTCCTGAAACGGATGAATACGCTCGAACCGGTAATGAAATTCCAGAAAATCATCAAAGGATATTGCTGTCTTTGCATTCCAGTCGTCAAGAAGTTCTTTAACTGCTGCCGGTGTCCCTGATGGAGATACAGTTTCAATGCCGCCTACTTCATTCGGGAGTTTTTTGTACCCCCCTACAGCAAACCATGACCTCCTGCTGTCGCTTGTACCTGATTTAAGGGTTTTGTGCAGTTCAAAGATAAAATGTTCACTCAGTTTCCGGTTTGCATTGGAAATTACCATGTCAATACAGCGGAAGTGATTCATAGTTTCAATAATATCATCTGTGTCTTCTGCAGTTCCATCTATTGTGTGTGTTTCAAAGATGTAGCGCGTCTGGTCATGCGACAGTCTGCTTCCTTCGATATGGTTGGAGTTGTAGGTTAAATCAATCTGAATCCGGTGATAAATTCCGCCCTTTAATCCGCTTTTCTTTTCTTCCCTGAGGCGCTGAAGGAGGATATTTGTTTTCTTTGCCGGAGCTTCCGGTTTTACTGCATCTTCGGGTATTTTCCAGCATTTTCCGATAAGAACCGCTCCTGCTATTTTTCCTTTGGAACAGAGATTTCTAATCCCCCGTTCTGAAAGGTTCCATCTATCAGCAGTTTCTTTTGATGAATAATATTTCATATAGAATTCCTGCATAGTATTCTACCGGCACGAAAATAAAGATTTTCATCTGTTCATTTTTGTGCCGGTACCCGGTGAAAAAAATTGAAGTTGTCTATTCTTTAAAGAGTTCTTTCCCGTCAGCGCGTTTTGATGATGCCGCCGGTGACCGTTTTTTGTGCAGAACCTCATTTACATGGATTCTTCTCCAGAGGTTTTCTCCGTCTTCAATTATGGAACACGCATCGCCTTCCTCAAGCCATGATGTGTCAGTCTCTTTCGTTGTTACGAAAACAAACTGCACCTGCCGCTCAATACCTGCTGCGTCAAGAAATTTCTTTAAAAGAATTTTTTTATCAGCTGCTTCTTTTGCAAGAGCCGCTGTGTCGGCATGGAGTGTTACCTCGCCGAACACAAGCGTATTATCAGAACAGCTTACCAGAAAATCAACCTCTGCTGCAGCACGGCCGTCAACTCTGAACTGAATCTCTCCGGTTCTTGAATACCAGAGACCGTCCTTTGAAAACCGGTCGAAGGGGGCATACTCAGCATCATTGAGTTTTGCCGCGATACGAAAGACTTCGTCTGATGTTTCTCCTTCGGTAAGCAGAATCTCATAAACAAGCGCTTCAAAGAATTTGCCGGAAGCTGTGCGGTGTTCCGGAGAATTTTCTGAAAAAAGAGCGGTTCGTAAGGGTTTTGAAAGATGAACCGCTGCACGCCGGATTTCACCTGCGGATATTTCCGCAGAAGAAATCAGACGTGCGATATCTGCTGCAGACATTTAGCGGTGAGTAAAGTAAGCGACCGCTTTTCCGTCTTTTGTGCTGTCAATCTTTGCAAATCCGATACGCTCAAACTGAATGATACGTCCTTCGTAGCCGAGAACATCAGGTTCTGCAAATCCTTCCATAACACCTTCAGGGGTCAGAAGTGAGCAGGGGAGTGTTGTCTCTGCCGGGAGCCACTGAATAATGGGAGCTTTTTCGCGTCTGGCATCTGCAAGAGAATCGCCGGCGTACTCTGCGGATTTACCGTCAGCAGAGATTCTGATGTTGAATAAATCCTTTAATCTGAGCAGTTTTCCGGGTGCAATTTCCTTCTGCGGAATCAGAATCTTTCCGGTGAACTTTAAGAGACGCTCGCCGCGCTCGGGTTTGTTCGGGTACTTCGGTGCGTGTGCTTCGGTTTCCGGTGCGCCGGAGACGGTAATTTCCGCCGGTTCCGGAACAAAGAAGTAGCGGTCTGCATCTGCGTCGATGACTGCCTTGTTTGCGGCAAAGAGATTCTCCCATGAAAATGAGATATCTGTATCTCCCATGCCGATATCGACAACAGAAGCGCGGACTGCTTCCGGCTGAATGCCGCGGCGTGCTAATGCGCGAAGGGTTCCTAAGTGAATATCATCCCATCCGGTGTAGATGCCTTCGTTGATACCTTTTCTCATACCTGAGGTGGAAAGTTCAAGACCGTCAATAGACATTCTGCCGTAGTGATAGAAGTGCGGCATTTTCCAGCCGAAGTATTTGTAGATGTATTCCTGGCGTCTGGTATTTGCAATGTGGTCCTTTCCTCTGATGACGTGCGTCATGCCGAGTAAATGGTCATCGATGGTGACTGAGAAGTTCATCAGCGGGTAGACAAAGATTTCCGGTTTTCTCGGGTGCTTTGTGCTCTTTAACACACGCATTGCAGCGAAATCACGGACAGCCGGGTCAGGGTGGGTGATATCGGTTTTTACCCGCATGGTAATTTCGCCTTCATTGTATTTTCCAGCCAGCATATCCTCGAAGCGCTTTACGTGCTCTTCAACAGGTAAATCTCTGCATGGACATGCCTGTTTTTTGAGTTTTAACTGCTTGAACTCTTCGTTGTCGCAGGTACACATGTATGCGCCGCCGAGTTTGATTAGCTGACGTGCGTAGTCATAGTAGATATCGAATCTGTCGGACTGATAGACAACATCGGTAACCCCGATACCAAGCCACTTCAGGTCTTCGATAACCATGTCGTATGCTTCGGGGTCAACACGCTTCGGGTCGGTATCTTCAACACGGTAGTAGAATTTGCCGCCGTATTTTTTCACATAGTAGTCGTTTAAGACTGATGCGCGTGCATGACCTAAGTGGAGCGGTCCGGACGGGTTTGGTGCAAAGCGCATGACAACGCCGCCTTCTGCTTCGGGAAGTGCCGGAAGTTCGTGAACACGCTCTTTTTTCTCGTGCATCTTTCCGATTGCATCAGGGTTTAAGCGGTTGAGTTCTGCCTCACGTGCTTCAGGAGATAATGCTTCTACTTTTGCAAGAACTGCAGGAAGCATGGTGTTGATTTCTTTTGCCTGACTTCGCAGTTCCGGGTGTGTTCCCATAACCATTCCCAGAATTGCTCCGGCACGCGGAACTGCTTTGTGCTTTACCGCGTTTTCGAGTGCCAGAATATATATGTCGTTTTCGAGACTGCTGTCTGCCATAAACCGGGTATAGTATTGGTTGGTGATGATGTTTAATATATCGGCCTGCCTGCTTTTTGATGGCTTAAGTACAGGGTATGTTATTTTTCTGCGCTTTCACATTGAAGCGCTTTTTTCTTTTCCGCACGTTCGGTAAGTTTCCGGATAAGTTTGTTCCAGAAGAAAGCAATCAGAAGAATAACTCCGACAATAACAACACCTTCAAGAATCGCAAGAGCCGGATTAATTTCCCACAGCTGTATCAGAGACTGTATGCCGAAAGCAACAGTAAGGCAGGATAAGATGCTTCCGAAGGTGACAAGGCCTACTGTCTGAAGCGGACGGTAGTTAAGAATTCTTGCAATAATCGAGGTGGTCATTGCCCCGGAACCCTGCAGCGGAATATACATGAAGATAAGAAGTCCTGCACTGGAGAGGTTTTCAACCCATTTCTTTTTCTTAAGCACATTATCTGCTCCGCGCATAATCCAGCGGAACCATTGACCCACAATGGGAATTTTGAGGAGAAGATCAAAGTTCAGAGAGATAAAGAGAGCTACCAGAAGGTCGAGTACAACAATTCCTACAACTACTGTCCAAAGCGGGTAGCCGCTTACAGCTGTACCTGCCGGAATTGATGTGACTGCAGAAATCAGCCCTATAACAGCCTCTCCGCCTATCAAAGCTGCCGGGATGATGGTCTCTTTTCCAAACGGCGGGACTAAGTATGCAATCATCAGGCCGGCAAACACAATAAACTCCGGACTGACCATGCTTCCTTCTGCCGGAGGAAAGACAAACCAGAAGAACAGAAACAGCAGTGCGCCTAAAAATATAGGGCCTAACAGGAACAGCACACGCTTTATAATCAGCAGTGCCCATTCTTTTCCGCTGCGCTCAACGTGCGCATCGAAAACATCCGGCTCTGACTGAGGTTCTTCTGTCATTTCTCTATATTATTTCGTGCACACTGCATATATTCTTGCGGTAATGATTCTGTTTTATTCAGCGGGAATCCTCATTATCTCTCAGAGCGAATACTACAGCAGTATGCCTTCGCTGAATGTTTCCATATCTACACATTGTTTAAACACGCTTCCTCTTGCTGATGCGCTGGAAAAACTTATTTCCCATACATCAGCAGTTGAGGTAATGAATGATGGTCTGCATTACACGCAGGATGCATCGCTTCTTTCCGCTTTTTCGTACGAATATACCATCCACGCACCTGCCAGAAGCGTAAACATTGCATCAGTACTTGAACCAATCCGCCGCGCATCTGTTGAACTTGTGACAGAGAGCATATCTCTTGCGGCAGAATGCGGCGCAAAGCGTGTGGTGTTTCATCCCGGGTATTTCACCTTCAAAGAAGAGTATGGAAAAGCAGTTTCTGCTCTGCAGAAATCACTTGCGGAGATTCATGCTGTTTCTGAAGAAACTGGTATTCCCTGCTGTGTTGAAAATATGGGTAACTGGGGATACTTCTTCCTGCAGAAAGCAGAAGATATCTCACTTGTTTCGGGAACTGATTTCTGTCTTGATATCGGACATGCGCATGAATGCGGCACACTTTCTGAATTCCTTGAGGTTCCTTTTGTGCAGATTCATGTGCATGACAACGACGGAACATCTGATACGCATCTCGCGCTTGGAAAAGGAACCATAGATATCGCCGCTGTTGTAGAAGCAGTCCGGAGAAATAAGATTGTATCTCCAATTGCTGAATGTGCGACACTCGACGATGCTCTTGCGACGAAACGGATTCTGGAAAATCTTCTCTGAATTTGCAGTAAATCTCTGGGAGATTTATGGTATGAATTAAAAACACTTATCTCCTTTGAATAGAATAGATATATACTAATGAATACCCGTATGCAATTCCTGGAACATGAACTCGCTCTTAATGAGCGCAGTCAGCAGCAGAAGGCCGTTGCTCAGGAAGTAGCTGTGCAGACATCTGCAGCAGATTCTGAAAACTTTATTCGTCTTGAACACAAGGTTCAGGAACTTGAGGCGATGGTAAACGGCATCACCGAAGAACTTCTTGACCTTAAGACAATAACCCGCAAATTAGCATCCATTATCGAAAAGTTGGGAAGTGCAGGGCCTGCACCGTCAGCCCCGTCCCGGTCTGCTGTCCGCCGTCCGGTTCCGGAAACATCAGGTGAAAATGTTCCGTCTCCTGCTGTAGGCAGAGCTGCAATACAGGCACAGCTTCCAACCCGCGCTCCTCAGGATGCTGCTGCAGCGCCGTCTCCGGCTCAGTCTGTACCGCAGCAGGCGGAACCTGCGCCGGCACCGGTTCAGCCGCAGAAGGCTTCCGAGTCTGCCCTCCCGGAAGATGATGCAGAACAGACCCCTGCAAAATCAGGTGAGTTTGAATATGTTATGCAGCCTGACGGAACTATTCTGAAACGTCCGAAAAAAACCTCAGGAAATGTTATCATCGCAGGAACCGGTTTCGGAAAAGGCCGTATCTCCCGTTCTTCTGCAATCCGTGCAGAATCCAGTGCGGTTATTGAAGCAGATGAAGATGACACAGTAGAGATTCAATAAATCCCGGAGTACTGCATTGCATATAGTTCAGGTAGAAATCGATAATTTCAAATCTTTTTCAAGAAAGACCCGTATCCCTTTTTTTGAAGGGTACACTGTTGTATCCGGTCCGAACGGTTCCGGAAAAAGTAATATCATTGATGCTGTTTTATTTGTTCTTTCCTTATCATCCTCGCGAAACCTTCGCGCGGAATCGATGACTGATTTCATCAACACCACTTCGGGAAAGAATACTGCCGAAGTTACCCTTGAGTTCTCTGACGGAACACGCATCAAAAGAAGGATTAAACAGACTCCTTCATCAGTTTATTCCTACTACTATCTCAACGACAAAACAAGTTCCCAGGCAGAAGTCTTAGACTATCTTGCCAAAAACGGCATCAAGCCGCACGGGTATAATGTTGTTATGCAGGGCGATGTAGGCCGCATCATGAACATGAGCGACTTCGAACGCCGCGGTATCATTGACAGCATTGCAGGTGTGGCCGAGTTTGATGAGAAAAAAGACCGTGCTTTAGAAGAACTTGATCAGGTCCGCGCAAAAATCGAGCGGGAGGAACTGCTTCTGGCAGAATACACACGTCAGCTCGAAGACCTTGCAGGTGCGCGTGAGGATGCAGTAAAGTATGTTAAGCTCACCAAGGAACTTGATTATCTGCAGGCCGCCCGGAAATCTGCGGACATCAAAAAACTGGAAAGTGAACTTACTGTTATTGCTTCATCCCGTCAGGACCAGGAGGCGCTGCGTGCACAGCATGAAGAAAGCATCCGTATGGAAGAAAACGAGCGCGATGCACGCCGCGAGGAAGTTGCCGACCTCGATAAGAAAATTGCTGACAAGCAGGGCCCTGGATATCTGGAGATTCTATCCGGTCAGGAAGAGCAGAAAGCAAACATCCGTGTTGCAGAAGATACCATTTCCCGCAGAAAGAAGGATAAGGAAACTGTTCTTGCGAAGATGAATCTGCTCTACAATGAGATTCACAAATATCAGAACTCTTTCAACGACAAAAACAAAGAAGCGCAGGTACTGCAGATTGACCGTGCAAATCTTGCAATGGAACTTGACAGTCAGAAAAAAGTTCTGGCAAAAGCCGAAGAGCTGGTTGCCAAACGCAGCAAAGACAGTCAGGGTGCACAGGCCGAACTTGTTGATCTGATGCGGCAGCTTGATTCCAAAAAGGAAGAGCGCAGCGGTATTGTTGTTCAGCGCGATGGTATTATCGAGGCAAGCCGTGTGCGCTTAAGCGAGATGGATAAATACAACCGTGAGCAGGAATCTTTGAAAGAAGAACGTGTTTCAATCAAAGAGGAACTTGCCGGCATTAATAAGCAGATTGATGATGCCAAAGCCGAGCGCCAGATAATTGTTAAGCAGATTGCCGAATCAGAGCGGCAGATGATGCTTGTCAAGAAAAATCTTGACGGTGTTAGAAGTGAGATATCCCGTTTAACACAGCGTCAGATGCGGCTTGAAGCAGAACAGAAAGCGTCCGGTGCGTCCGACCGTGCACTTGATGCGGTGTCCGGATTTGACGGCGTATTCGGTACCATTTCAAAACTGGGAAAGGTGCTGAATGCAGAACACACTGTTGCATTAAATATTGCAGCAGGCGGCAGACTCAACAATGTCATAACCACTGACGACCAGGTTGCAGCAGACTGTATCAGCTACTTAAAAGAAGAACGGCTTGGAAGACTTACCTTCCTGCCGCTCAACAAACTCAAAGAATCCCAGCCGCTTCCGCCCGTTGCCGGAAACGGTGTTATTGATTATGCAATCAATCTGCTTGATTTCAATTCCGAGTATCGCGATGCATTCAGTCTTGTGTTCGGACAGACCGTTGTAGTAACAAATCTTGATGCCGCACGCCGTCTTATGGGCAGATTCCGTATGGTAACACTTGACGGGGAATTGCTTGAAAAAGCCGGAAGTATGACCGGAGGTTCGATTAACAAGAACATCAGAGGCTTCGGTGTTGCCGCAGGACGTGAATCGGTTGAACTTGCCGCAAAGATAGATGAACTGCATGTTCAGGAGTCTGAACTTGTTTCTGCAGACAAGCGCAATGAAGCGGTCTGTTCCGGTCTGCGTGAAGAAAAGAGTGCCAAAGATTCTGCAATTACTTCTTTAGAACTGCATGCAGCAAACTGCGACCGTACGCTTAAGAAGATTGATGAAGATGAAGCTGAGTCGGTGCGTCTTCGTGAAGAGATTGAACGTGATTCCAAAGAACGTGCTGATGAGATTGCATCTCTTGAGCAGAACATCGGAACACTTACGGATGCGATTGACTCTATCAATAAAAAGATTGAAAATCTCCGTTCCATCTTAAACGAGGAGGAGTTCAATCTCTTAACAGAGCAGCTGCGCAAAGCCCAGTCTTCGGTAAATGATGCACAGCGCCGTCTTGAAACAAAAACAAATGAGCTTAATGCCGTTCTTCTTGAGCGCAAACATTTCAAACAGGAACTTGACGGAAAGACGGATGAACGTGCTGCATCTGAAGAGCAGTTGAAGGAATACGATGCAGATATTGCCCGTGCGAATGAGGATATTTCTCGTGCGCGTGATGCTATCAAATCGTTTGAGGCGCAGATTAAAGCTTACTCCGGCGAGATTGAGGTTCTTTCAAATGAGCGTACGCGTGTGCAGAATGCTGCAGATGAAGCCCAGCTGAAAATCGGAAAGCTGAACGGCGAAATCGAGCGGTGTAATGTGCAGATCGCTGCGTTTGATGAAAAGTCTGCCTCCTTGTCTGCAAGTATTGCAGAGATGAAAGGTTCTATTACCGATGCCGTTGAGTGTGAGTTGTCTCTTGAGGAGATTCAGGATAAGATTATCACAACAGAACGTGCAATCAAGCGGCTTGGAAATGTGAATCAGCAGGCTATTGAGCAGTATGATGAGTTAGAGAAAAAGACTGCTGAAAAAACGGAAAAGAAGGAGACGCTTTCCCGCGAGCGCGAAGCAATCCTTGCAAAGATTGAGGGCTTTAAGCAGATGAAGCATGATGCGTTTATGGGCTCATATAATGCAATCAATGCCAACTTCCAGCGGATTTACCGGATGTTAAACGACGGTTCAGGTCAGCTTGTCTTAGATGATTATGATGATCCGTTTACCGGCGGTATGACATTCGAGGTGTCTCCGAAAGGAAAGGAAGTTCACCGTTTAAAGATGATGTCCGGCGGAGAAAAATCGCTTACGACCCTGTCATTCATCTTTGCAATCCAGCAGTACATGCCGGCACCGTTCTATGCGCTTGACGAAGTTGACTCCAACCTTGACGGATTAAATGTCGAGCGGCTTTCCCAGATGGTTCGTGAAATTTGTGAGAGTTCACAGTTCGTTATTGTGTCTCACAGAAAACCTATGATTGAAGCAGCAGACAGAATGATGGGTGTAACGGTGCGGCCGGGAGATAAGAGTACGTTAGTTACCGGCGTGAAAATGGTGGAGTAAGGGATGCCCGAGTTTGTTCTGCCGGAAGGAGAAAATGAAGAGCCGATTTCCATTCTGGTAAAGATGGTAAAAGATGGTCTTGTCGACCCGTGGAACATTGATATTGCTGATCTTACTGATAAGTTTCTTACCGAACTTGAAGCGCGCCGTGAGATGAATCTGCGTGTTTCCGGCCTTACAATTTTTTATCTCTCGGTTCTTCTGCGTCTGAAGGCTGAAGTTCTTGATGAGCCTGTGCCGGAGGAAGAGGAGGAACTGCCGTATGAAGAATATGAAGATGATGAGGACGGCGGCCGTGCGTTTGGTCAGATTGAGATGCTTGACCGCGAGATTGACCGCCGCATCAAGAGAAAGGATGTCAGAAAGCGTCATACCAATCTCTATGAATTAATCAAGCAGCTTCGTCTGGCAGAAAAATCCGAGAGAAGACGTCAGCGCCGGCAGAAACTGATTGATTCCGAGGATGAACTCTTTGCTCCGGATACGGAAGAGGTTGTAGGTATTGCGCATGATGAAAATTATGAGGAACTTGCCGAGCAGATTTATGAGTTTGTTGCGCGCAATCCTGAAGCTCACGATACCGGCGTAAGTCTTCTTGAAATCTGCGCGGCGTTCCACTGGCCGATTTATTTGGTGTATCTTCCGTGTCTATTCCTGGTGCAGAGCGGGCGCGTTGATATGGAACAGGAGGAACTGTTCGGTGATTTATGGGTCGTATTGAACAGTGCACCTGTTGCGGGTGCCGCTGATGCGCAGTAAGATTGAGGCTGCCGGAATCATTCTTCTTCTGCTTGTTTTAACTGGTTTTATCTGTATGTTTATGGTCACTTTCACGGATTTGTTTCTGTAATGCTGCTGTGTTAATTTCCTCTGTCAATTAGCAGATTATAAATACTCATATAGCTAATATGATAGAGCACCTTTCTTAGGCGGTTTCGTTCGTCTAAGAAAGCCATACAGCCATCGATTAGCAGGATATATATACCTTGAGTGCTAATATGATAAAGCTGTTTAAGTGGAGAACATGACGCGAATCAGCGGGGTTGGATACCTGTGTGATTGTCTGTTCTGACGTTGGTATTGTGGCGATGCGGACATTCATTGAAATGACCGCTGATTCCAAAAAGTACAAAGCCATTCACGGTTATGTGAACGTTAATTGATTTTAGAGAAAATCGTTAATTGAACATAATTTGTGTGCGTAGACAAAATCATCAAGTTTGTCGCTTACTTGTTCGAGTAAGTTATAAAAAATAGTAATTCTGGTTGATCCTGCCAGAGGCCATTGCTATCAGGGTTTGACTAAGCCATGCGAGTCGAGAGGTGTAAGACCTCGGCATACTGCTCAGTAACACGTGGTTAATCTGCCCTAAGGTGGAGGA
>DALTWQ010000095.1 GCA_029987025.1 Methanocorpusculum sp.
GTAAAAAAGAGCGCTCACAAACGAAAACCCCCGGCAAACCGGTTTAAATGGTAAATTAAATCTTTTTTTTTGGAATTGTTCTGCTTCAGGTCTGAAATGTAGAGATTGGTTTGATTAGTGCAGATTTCCTGAAAAAAGAACCGCGAATCATCGCGAATCTCTTCCGTTCGCCAATCGCATTTTTCTTGCGTCGGGACTAAAATCTGCTTATCGCAGATTTCTTAACGTCCCTCCTGGAAAAATGCTGGCGAACGGCCGGATGATTCTGGAATAAGTATTTCGTGATGTAAGATAAGAGTATCTAATATGCCGGATATAAGTGAGTGTGATAAAATCTGTTTTGAAGAATGTCATCAGATTGTCGGATGTGCCTTCAAAGTTTACAATCAGTTAGGTCACGGGTTTCTTGAGCAGGTATATCAGTGTGCTCTGGAGCTTGAGCTGAAACATGCCGTCATTCCTTTTGAATCTCAAAAGCAGATTCCTATATATTACTTCGGGGAAAAATTAGACGCATACTACAAAGCAGATTTGCTTTGTTTTGATAAGGTAATCGTTGAACTGAAAGCTGAACACTCATTATCAGACGTTCATGATGCACAATTAATCAATTATCTCAAAGCAACCGGCATTCAGACCGGACTTCTCATAAACTTCGGAAACCGGAGAAAACTGGAATACAAAAAAATAGTTTTCACCAATGCAAGATATGTTACTAATGAACTGAATGGATAAACAGATGTTTCTTCCCTCCCGCTCGCCAGCATTTTTCCAGGAGGGACGTTAAGAAATCTGCGATAAGCAGATTTTAGTCCCGACGCAAGAAAAATGCGATTGGCGAGCGGAAGAGATTCGCGTTAATTCGCGGTTTTTATTTTATCAGTCAGCACTGAGAGATAGAATATTTTGTTTTTTGCTGGCAGAGCTTCGTTATTTTTGTCCTGCGAGATGTTCTGCATTGCCTGCTGTTCTTTTCATTCTATATATACATCTTCTCATCCGGACGAGAAAGTTTTTGACATAGTATACCCCATAGTAATGCAGTCATATATATCTGATGACGTACAAATAATTAACACAATTAAAAAAGGTGTCACAAAGACTATGCGAGTATTCTTTATAGGATTCGGACAGGCCGGCGGAAAACTGGTTGACATGTTTCTGTCTCAGGACAGGAAGACCGGTGCCAACAGTTTCCGGGGTATTGTAATCAACACTGCCCGTACCGATCTGATGGGTGTGAAGAACATCCCGATGGAAGACCGCCTCTTAATCGGCCAGACGAGAGTCAAGGGCCATGGTGTCGGTACTGACAATGTTACCGGGGCTAAGGTTGCCGCTGATGAGATTGATACTATTATCAGCGCAATCGACCGCAGAGGCACTCACGATGTGGATGCTTTTGTTGTCTGTGCAGGTCTCGGCGGCGGTACCGGTTCCGGAGGAGCTCCGGTGTTATGCCGTCACTTGAAGCAGATTTACCGCGAGCCGGTGTATGCTTTAGGTATTATTCCGGCGCCTGAGGAGGGCCGTCTGTACTCTCTTAACGCTGCAAGAAGTCTGTCTACTCTTGTCAATGAAGCAGACAATGTTATTGTGTTCGATAACAGCGCCTGGAAGAATGACGGCGAGAGCGTGAAGAGTGCTTACGAGCGCTTAAATGAGGAGATTGTCAGGAGATTCGGCGTTCTGTTCCGTGCCGGCGAGGTCGGAAAGTTCGGCGTCGGTGAGATGGTTGTCGACTCGAGTGAAATTATCAATACTCTGCGCGGCGGCGGTATTTCTTCTGTGGGTTATGCTATCAGCGAGGCAATTCCGAAGAACAGTTATTCTTCCCAGAAGTCCGGCGGTCTTTTCAGCGGTCTTAAGAAGAAGGATAAGTCTTCGGAGCCGCATGTTGATATTACAGGCGATGACAAGTCCGCGAAGATTATCGGTCTTGTCCGCAGGGCTATGCTCGGCCGTCTGACTCTTCCGTGCGATTACTCTACTGCAGAACGTGCACTGGTTCTTGTTGCCGGTCCGCCGGCAGAGCTTGACCGTAAAGGTGTTGAGAAGTCGAAGAACTGGGTTGAGGAAAACATTGCCGGTGTTGAGGTCAGAGGAGGAGATTATCCTGTCGACAGCGGTTATGTTGCAGCAGTTGTTCTTCTCGCATCTATTGCGAATGCTCCGCGTATCCGTGAGTTAATTGAGCTTGCGAAGGAGGCCAAGGAAGAGGTTTCCAAGTCACGCGAGCGTGCAGCAGCTCCGTCGATGTTTGACGACAGCGATGTAGATCCGTTATTTGAGTGAGGTTGCGGAGAATGAATGTAAAAAAGATTATTACTGTTCTTCTTGCAGTGTTTCTGCTTACCGCAGTCTTCTGCGGTGCAGCATCTGCATTTACGGTTCAAAGTGAGGCTGTAGTTCCGTCAGGTTCTCTTGTTGCAGGCGAACGTGTGGCTGCAACGGTTGAACTTAAGTTCCCGCAGGGAAGTGTTGATACGGGAAGCAAGGTTTCTTTTGATACTCCGCTCGTAGGTGACACCTGGGTTGTTGATATTATCAAAGCCGGCACGATTGTAAATACCAAGCATCCGGCATCTCCGTATCTCTATATTTCCGGATTTGATCTGGAGTATGAAGCAGATATTATTCTCAGAGTTGCGGTTACCGGTACTGTTTCTTCTGATTCTGCCAGTAAGGAGATTTCTGTTCTGCAGGTTACTGCTTCCGGTATGCATGATGCCGGTATGCAGTCTTACTCTTCGCCGAAGCAGTTTGTCTACAACACAGGAAATCTGCAGGGTGAACTTGCGGTTCTCGCCAATGCGATTACGACGCTTGATACCAGAATTGCGAATTATATTGCATATGAGCGTGATGTCGGAAAGGCACAGTCCTATACTGAGCAGGCCCGTTCCTGTTATACTGCAGCACAGAATGCAGGTACTGCTGATGCGGTGACTGCGTTCGGTAATGTCGAGGCAGGCAATGGGTACGTCAAGAAGGCGCAGATGGAGTTAGCCCTTACTGCGCTCAGTATGGCACTTTCGTATACGACTGCTGTTGATGACACCATTACGACTCTCTATTCCAAAGGATGGAACTCGGAAGCAAAGATTCTTGACGGCAAGAATGTCGGTCTTAAGAACACGTACTCACAGCTTCTTTCAACCTATAATGCAGGTAATGTGCCGGATGCAGGCGCACTTGACCAGCTCGCAGCCGATTCTCTTGCACTCTGGGAGGAAGGAAATAAGTATCTTGAGTCTGCAAACAATCCGTTAGGCGGATTATTAAGTATTCTTCCGTTCATCTTAATCGGTGTCGGTGTTGTTGTGGTGGGTGTTGTTGTGTTCCTGCTTATCCGCAGACGCAAGAACAGCTGGGACGAACTCGGATAATCTTTGTTTGTGAAGATTTAATCTGAACACCTTTTTTTGTTTTTT
>DALTWQ010000096.1 GCA_029987025.1 Methanocorpusculum sp.
CGAAGCAGACCGAAGGCATGCCTCTCGCGTTTGAGATCCGCGAAGATTCGCGGTTCTTTTGGCAAATCCGAAGTGATGATTAGCAAACCCCTGAATCAAAAAGAACGGAAACATAGAATAATCCTTTACAAACCCTTTTTTTGATTTTCAAATAAGCAAACTACATACCTTCAGATAGCGTATATATTATATAACAAATGCCGCCTGCAAAAAAGTCGAAAGTCCCGGAAGAAGCAGCAGAGGAAACAGCCCCTAAAGCGTCTGCCAAAGTAAAAACGCCAAAGGCCGCAAAAGAATCTGCAGAAACCAAAGAGCCAACCGTCCTCGCAGATGAACTCGCCAAAAAACAGAGGAGCATCAGCGTTGCCGAGTTCTTCGAAAAGAACAAACATATGCTTGGGTTTGACTCCCCTACAAGAGGAATCATTACAACCGTCAAAGAAGCAATCGACAACTCCCTTGATGCCTGTGAAGAAGCGCAGGTTCTCCCGGATATCCTTGTATCTGTCCGCCGTATCAAAGAAGATGTCTTCCACGTCGTAGTCGAAGACAACGGCCCCGGCATCATTCCGGAAAAGATGCCTGCCGTCTATGCAAAACTGCTCTACGGCTCCCGTTTCCATCAGGTAAGGCAGACCAGAGGTCAGCAGGGTATCGGAATTTCTGCGGCAGTTCTCTACGCACAGCTTACCACAGGAAAACCGACCGTTGTCATCTCCAGAACTGATGCAACCCGTAAAGCGCATAAAATGTCGCTTACCATCAAAACCGAGACCAACGAACCCGAAGTCCTCTCCCACGAAGAAATCGACTGGATTCTTCCGCACGGAACCCGTGTTGAACTGGAATTTAAAAGCAACATCGCCGCAAAAAAGAAACTGCTTGAGTATCTCAAATACACCTCAATCGTAAATCCGCACGCAAAGTTCCGCGTAGAAATCGATGACGAGGCGTTCATCTTCGACCGCGTATCAGCGGACGTTCCGCCGTGCCCGGTTGCCATCAAACCGCATCCGTATGGAATCGAACTCGGTGTCTTGAAACGCATGACTGCTGCGTCAGATGTGCCGCTCAAAGAGTTCCTCGTCGAAGGATTCTCCAAAGTCGGTGAAAAGACCGCACTCGAAATCTGTGCAGCAGCGCAGCTCAAACCTGACATTCAGGCTTCAAAGATTACGCTTGAAAAACTCTCCGACCTGCACGACGCCATGCAGACGACAAAAATTCCGGCGCCGACAGCATCCCAGTGTCTTTCTCCGATTACCGAGGATCTCATCGTAAAAGGCATGGAAAAGGAGTTTGAACTTGACTTCATCAAGGCACGCACCCGCCCCGGAAGTGTCTTCGGCGGTCACTCATTTATTGTAGAAGCGGCTATTGGATACGGCGGAAAACTGCAGTCAGAAGGAACGGCAACCCTTCTCAGATTCGCAAACCGCGTCCCGCTTCTTTACCAGCAGGGAGCGTGTGCCATCACAAACGCAGTACAATCCGTAAACTGGAAGACCTACGGCGTTCAGCAGCAGGGACTGCCCGTCGGCCCGCTGATGATTCTCGTCCACGTCGCTGCAACCAATGTTCCGTTCACCAGCGAATCAAAAGATGCAGTTGCATCCGTTCCTGAAGTGGAGCGCGAAATTACCCTTGCCCTGCAGGAACTCGGACGCGACCTGAAACTCTTCTTATCCCGCCGCGACAAAAACAAGCAGCAGGACGACCGTGCGCGGGCAATCTGCGCAGTAATTCCTCTTATCGCGCAGAAGGTCGGCGAAATCGTAGAACTGCCGACACCCGACACCTCCTTAATCGAGGGAAGAATCATGCGGCGCGTTGTCTTAAAGAAGAAAACAACCGGCGGAGAGATTATGATTCACATCGACAACTACACAACAAAAGCCCAGGAGATAACCATTTATGACATATCCTCAGATGATGCAGTTGACGCAAATATTCCGCCGTCATTTGTTTCCGAAATGGATGGTGAGTTTACCAAAATCTGGAAGGCTGAACTTGAAGGCGGCGAGTCGTTCGAGGTGCGGTATCACGGCGCAGGCGGCGGTATGATTCAGCTGCAGGGAGTTGCTGAGAATCTGAAAGTGGAGGTTGATTTAGATGCCTGATATGAGAGATGTTGACCTTGCGTCAAAGAAACGGCTGATGGAGATTGCAAAAGTATGGTACGACCAGCTTGACAGCGGAGAAATTCCGTCCATCACACTTCCGACACGTACCAAAGTTAATCTCGAACACGATGAGGAAAAGAACGTCTGGACGTACGGCGACCGTGAATCAACACGTGATGCAGGAACTGCCAAATCCGCAATTCACATGCTGAAAATGGCGTATGTGATTGATTTCATCAAGATGCAGCTGACAGAAAACCGCTCCTCAACCTTAAGAGAAATGTACTACATCTCGGAAGGCTGGAAACAGGCGGCATTCCATGCGCAGAATGAAAGCAACTATCTGGTCGAAGATCTGGAAATCATCACAAAACTTCAGCGTGAACAGTTCCACATGAGACCGGAAGAAGACGGGGCATCGATGTTCGGGCCCTTACGCGTCCGTGAAAACACCCGCCGCGGTCCGAAACTGATTCACTGTCAGGACGATGTCGGAGAAGCCGGATACAACATCCCGAACAACGTTGAAACGGTTGAACTCGTTGACCATGATGCATCCTGCGTTATTGCCTTAGAGACTGGTGGTATGTTCTCGCGTCTGCAGGAAAACGGATTCGATGAAGACTATAATGTAATCCTTTTCCACCTGAAAGGTCAGCCGACGCGTGCATCCCGCCGGATGCTTAAACGCTTGAACGAAGAACTGAATCTTCCGATTATTGTCTTCACTGATGGTGATCCGTGGTCATACCGTATCTATGCATCAGTTGCATACGGTTCAATCAAGACAGCACATATCTCGGATTTCCTTGCAACACCCGCGGCAAAGTTCATCGGCTTAAAGCCCTCGGATATCCAGCGGTACAACCTGCCGGCTGATAAATTATCAGACAAAGATATCGAAGCGCTGAAAGCAGAACTTACCGACCCGCGTTTCTCGACCGGTGCAAATGCAGACTTCTGGAAACGTGAGATAAATCTTCAGCTTCAGATGGGATTAAAGTCCGAACAGCAGGCATTCGCAAGTCACGGTCTTGACTTCGTAACAAAAGAGTATCTGCCTGAGATGCTTGCAGAAGCAGACGTTCTGAAAAGATAAGTTCTGATGTAAAAAATCTTTAAAATATATTTTTTAAACAATTCAGCCTCTTGTCTGAGGAAAAGAGAGTTGTTCAGGTCAGTGCGTGTTTTTGAAAAAACCGCGAATCTACGCGAATCTCAAACGCGAATCGCAGCCCTATTCACGGCGTCTGTTCCCGCTTATCGCGGGACGCC